>VBAB01000557.1:0-4547 GCA_005888525.1 Alphaproteobacteria bacterium | reverse complement strand
CGAGAACCTGCTGGCCGAGGGCGCATCCGCCCGCATCGCCAAGGCTGCCCTGGAAGGGCTCGGCTCCGTCGACATCCTCATCAATAACGCCGGCGGCAGCCGCGCCTTCAAGCTCGATGCGACGGAAGCGCAGTGGGAGGAGGCCATGACTCTCAACTTCACGCGCCAGCGCCAGCTCACCCACGCCCTGCTCGACCAGATGATGGCGCGCAAGTGGGGCCGGATCATCAACATCACCGGCAAATCGGAGCCCGAGGGCCTCAACGGCGCTTTCAGCGCCAAGGCCGCCCCCACGCCTGGGCCAAGGGCCTGTCGCGCGAGGTCGGCAAGCACGGTATCACGGTGAACAGCATCCCGCCGGGCCGCATCCATTCCGAGCAGATCCGCCGCAACTACACGCCCGAATACCGGCAATGGCAGGCCGACAACGAGATCCCGGTCGGCCGCTACGGCGAGCCCGAGGACGTGGCCGGCCTCGTCAGCTACCTCGTCTCGCCGCTCGCCGGCTACATCACCGGCACCGTCATCCCCGTGGATGGCGGGCTGCGGCGGTATCAGTTCTAGGCGGGATACCAGCCATCCACAGGCCCGCCTTGTTGCAGGGCGGCAAAGCAGGTACGCCTGCGCCGTCATGCCTTCCGATCCAGCGCTTGCGCGCGCCCTCCCCCTGCTCGGCATCTATAGAGGCCTCCATCCCGTCGCCCAGGGCTGCGCGCTGATGGTGCTCGGCACGTTCATGTTTGCCGGCATGCACACGGCGATCCGGTATTCGACCCAACATCTGCCGCCCGTCGAGGTCGCTTTCTTCCGCAACCTGTTCGGCCTCGTCGTCATCGCCCCGCTGCTGGTGCGATACGGCCTGAGCCTGTTCCACACCAAGCGGGTCGGCCTGCACATGCTCCGCGCCGTCCTCAATGTGGTCTCCATGTTGGCGTTCTTCGTCGGCCTGTCGATGACGCCGTTGGCGCGGGCGACCGCGCTCACCTTCACGGCGCCGCTGTTCACCGCTCTCTTCAGCGCGCTCTTCCTGGGCGAGATGTTCCGCTGGCGGCGCTGGACTGCCATCTTCGCCGGCTTCTTCGGCGCGCTGGTGATCCTGCGGCCCGGGTTGCAGGTGTTCGACATCGGCGCGCTGCTGGTGCTCGTCTCCTCGCTGCTGTGGGCCATGGCGCTGATCGACATCAAGGTGCTGGGCCGCACCGAATCGACCCTGACCATCACGGTCTACGTCACCGTGCTGCTGATCCCGATGACGCTCGCCCCCGCCGTCCTGGTCTGGGAGACCCCGGGGCTCGACATGTGGGTCTGGCTCATCTTCATCGGCGTGATCGGCACGCTCGGCCAGCTCGTGGTCACGGAAGCCGTGAAGCTCGCCGACATGACCGTGCTCATGCCCTTCGACTTTCTGAAGCTCGTCTGGGCGGCGTTCCTCGGCATCATCTTCTTCGCCGAGGTGCCTGATTTCCTCACCCTTAGGCGTCTCGGGCGTGCTCCCCTCCCCCTTTGCGGGGAGGGGTCGGGGGTGGGGGTAACAAGGCCGCGACGCTGCGCGTGTCCTCACCCCACCCCTAACCCCTCCCCGTCAAGGGGAGGGGTATCTCGTCGAGTTCGCTTTTTGGTTCGTGCTTCATCGAGGCTGGTTGTCTGGCTGCACGCTTGATGACGATTGGGGAGTTGATGGACGAGGAGCTGCAGTACGCCGTTCTGCACGAGTTCGTCGCGCCGGCGAGGCGCAACCTCTCGCGCCAGACCTGGGACTACCTGATGGGCGGCGCCGAGACGGAAACCACTTACCTGCGCAACCGCGTGGCGCTCGATTCGCTGGCCTTCCGGCCGCGCGTGCTGCGCAATGTCGAGAAGGTGGATACCGGCGCCAAGCTGCTGGGCCACAAGTTGCGTCTTCCCGTCATCCTGGCTCCCATCGGCTCGCTGCAGGACATCGTGGCCAGCGGCGGCCTGGCACCGACCGAGGCCGCCGCGCACTACGGCATCATGCACATGCTGAGCTCGGCCTGCTCGCCGGGCCTGGAGGCGGTCGCCGCCGCCAACGACCACCCCAAGATCTTCCAGCTCTACGTGCGTGGCGACAAGGCGTGGGTCGAAGACTACATCCAGCGCGCAGTTGCCAGCGGCTACGTCGCACTCTGCCTCACCGTCGATCTCGATTACTACGGCCGGCGCGAGCGCGACATCGCCAAGCGCTACAAGTCGACCGCCCGGCGCGGGCCGCAGGCCGATCATTTCCAAGCGCGCTTCTCCTGGGCCGACATCGAGCGGCTCAAGAGCAAGTTCGACATTCCCTTCATCCTGAAGGGCATCGCCACCGCCGAGGATGCCAAGATCGCCGTCGAGCACGGCATCGAGGCGATCTATGTGTCGAACCACGGCGGGCGGCAGCTCGATCACGGCAAGGGCGCCATGGCCGTGCTGCCGGAGGTGGTGGAGGCGGCGGGCGGACGCGCGGAAATCATCGTCGACGGCGGCTTCCTGCGCGGCGCCGACATCGTCAAGGCCATGGCACTGGGTGCCAATGCGGTCGGCATCGGCCGGCTGCAGGGCCTGGCGCTCGGCGCCGGCGGCGTGGGCGCGCTGGTGCGGGCGCTGGAGCTGCTGGAGGACGAGATGCGGCGCTGCCTCGGCCTCCTCGGCGTGACGTCCTGCACCGAGCTCGACAGGAGCTACGTCGCGCCCGTTGCGCCCCTGCTCCGCGAGGGATGGGACAGCGCCTTCCCGCTGCTGAAGGAAGGCTACTGAACGTGTTGGGCAATGGCCGGCGGGCGAGCCGTCCTAAAGCGAGATCGTTCCAGATGGAAGCACTGGGGCTTCCATCCAGGAACGTGACTCTCGCTCTAAACTAAAGAAGTAGAGCAGGATTCACGCTTCAGCCGCACATTGAGTTCCAGGGCAGGTGATTCAATCTGAAGCGATCCTGCTCTAGGCAACGTCGGCCGGCTTGCGGACGTAGCCATAACGCAGGTTGCTGCGCGCGGCGCCATTCTTCAGATAGTCCTCCTTCATCGCCGCGAACCGGTCGCCCCGATCGGTGCGTTTCTGCAGACCGTAAAGCCGCATGTTGTTGCCGCTGAAGATGGCGGTCTTCACCGGACCCTCGGCCGGGCCCACCGGGCTGAACCCGTATTTCTTCTGCATGTCCTCGGGTATCTCGAGCCGCCGCAGCGCCTCGATCTGCCATTGCGGCGAGCCGGTCCAGATGGCGTCGGTGCCCCAGCAGATGTGGTCGGCGCCGAGCCCCTTGACCAGGATGCCCATCAGCGCCGCACCTAGCCGCGGCTCCGCCACCACGCTCTGCGCGAACAGCTGCCCGACGTCGCCGTAGACGTTGCTCACTCCGAACTTCTCCGGGATCTCGGCGAGGTCGCTGGTCCAGGAGATGCGGCCCGTTTCCTGGAACTCTTTCCAGCCGTCGGCCGCGGTGCCGCCGCCGGCGTGGCGATAGGCCGAATGGTAGATGACGAAGTTGAGCTGCGGCCAGTCTTTCGCCGCCTTGCCGACGTCGCGCACGTCGCTGTAGGCGGTGAACTGCGGGAACTTCTGCTCGATCGACGAGGGGAACAGGCCCTTGTGCACACAGATGTTCTTGATGCCGTGCTTCACGGCCAGCTCATAGGCCTTGTAGGTGACCTTCTCGTCGTCCATGCGCCAGGGGTACTGGCTCTTGTCCTTGTTGGTGTTGTCGCCAATCGTATAACCCTTGATGGAGTCGGGCTTCATGGCGAGCGCGTGCTCGAGATGCTCGAGCCAACCCGGCTGCCCCGGCGTGAAGATGGCGTGCGCCATCATGCGCTTGGAGCCGGCCTCCTTGTTCACCCGCTCGCGCGCCGCAATCGTCATCTCGTTGGTCAGGAACCAGTCCTGAGGCACGTCGGAGGGCGCGCTCGAGATCAGCGCGATCTTGGTGTCGCTATCGAGGAAGACCTCCTTGAAATAGTTGTTCCACTTCAGGTCCTCGATGGTCTGCGGCTTGTCGATCAGCGCTGGGTTCCAGCCCGCCTTGCCCACCGCCTCGCGCTGGCGCACGAAGGTCTGGATGCGCGTGTCGTCCCGCAGGAAATGCGTATGCATGTCCATGATGAACTGGTCTTTCAGCGCATTCGCCCGCTCCTGCGCCATGGCCGGCGTCGATGCCTCTGCCTTGGTGACGTCGAAGATCGTGCCGAACGTGTCGTTCATGGCAACGAAGGCGGCCGCCATGCCGGCGGCGCTCTGAAAGAAGGCGCGGCGGCTCAGGCCCTGCTTCTTGCCGAGCTCATCGCTCATGTCGAGGAGGCGCGCTTCCACCTGCCGCTGCTTTTCGCTCTGGGGTGCCGGGATGTATTCGTCGCTCGAGACGATCTGCGTCGGGATCGGCGTGGTGTGCGGCAGCATCTCGGCCGGCATCAGCGCCGCTAGTTCCTCCGGGGTCAAAAAGCTCATCGGATCCTCCTTGGTGATGGGGTCAGACCCCTCGTCCTCGCCGTTGCTGATTATTCGCCAACGTCTGCGCGAGGGGTCTGACCCCAGTTAGGGCTTCTGCATGCCCTTGCTCT
>VBAB01000556.1 GCA_005888525.1 Alphaproteobacteria bacterium | reverse complement strand
GCTCGCGGTATCGTGCCTTGCAATAGGGGCGCCGCTTGCTCCTTCTGTTCTTTCGGGAACGGCCGGAAGGTCATGGCTATCAAGAAGGCGCCAAGCCCCATGCCGGCAGACCCGAGATAGAGCCAAGTGTAGCTCGCGAGGGTGTCGTAGATCAGTCCTCCGGCCAAGGGGCCGGTTGCCATGCCGAGACTGCCGGCCATCGCGGTGCCGCCGATGACGGTCCCCATCATCCGCAGTGGAAAGTTCTCGCGCGCGATTGCCGCACGGCTGCGACCGCGTAGAACGTGCCGAGATCGCTGGCGGCCAAATATCCAAGCGCCCCGAGCGCCTGTGCCAGCAGGGCCAGAACCAGGACTTGCTTCGCCCCGAACCGGTCGCCGAGCAAGCCGAAGACGACGCGCCCACCTAGGCCGGCGAACCCCTCCACGCTGTAGATTGAGACGGCAGCGATCAGCGGGATCCCACAGCTGACAGCGTAATTCACCGTGTGAATGATCGGGCCTGAGTGCGTGGCACAGCAGAAGAAGTTCGTCAGGAGCAGGATGATGAACTGATGCGACTTCAATGCCTGTCCGACGGACATCACTGAATCGCCACCGCCTGCGGCGGCCACTCCGCCTCCGATTTGGAGGGCCGGCGGACGGCGCACCAGAAGGGAGACCGGGATCATCACGGCCGCGGCAACAGCGGCGATGATCAGCATCGAGGTTCGCCAGTCGTAGATCGAGACGAGCCACGCCGCCAGCGGAGACATAGTCATCGGCGCCATTCCCATGCCGGCGGACACGAGCGACACCGCAAGGCTGCGATGCGTGTCGAACCAGCCGGTGACGCACGCCATCATCGGCGGGAAAATCGCCGCGATGCTTGCGCCGACGAAAAGGCCGAAGGTCAGTTGAAACGCAATCAGCGATGTCGTCTGGCTAGCAAGAGCCAGACTGATAGCGAGGATGATCGACCCGGTCGCGACGACGAAGCGAGGGCCGAAACGATCCGACAGGTTGCCCCAACCCATGCTGGTCAAGGCCAGCGCAAGGAAGCCGATTGTCATCGCGCTCGATACACCTGTCACCGACCATCCCGTGTCCCGCGTGATGGCCCCGAGAAACACGGGCAGCGAAAACATCGCGCCGATCGCGACGCAGCCGAGCAGCCCGCCTGCTGCGACAATCACCCAGCGATACTGAGAATTGGTCATTCGACCTCCTTTTGGGCGTCCGCCCGATGAAGCTCGTTGTCAGCGACGCTTTTTCTTCGGGCGCTTACCGCTTTCTCCTTCGCCGAGATCTTCGAGGTAGGCTGCCATCCTATCCAAGCTCTGCTCCCAAAAGCGTCGATAGACCGACAACCAATCGTCGACTGCCTTGAGGCGTTCTGGCTCGAGCCTGCATGGTCGCCACTGTGCCTCTCGGCTGCGCGAAATGAGGCCGGCGCCTTCGAGCACCTTGAGATGCCGTGAGATTGCCGGCAGGCTGATCTCGAAGGGGTCGGCCAACTCGTTCACGGTGGCCTCGCCTTGCGCGAGACGCGCGAGGATGGCGCGTCGCGTCGGGTCGGCCAGGGCCGAAAAGGCCACGGAGAGTGGGTCGGGCATATTTAACCTGTCATGCAATTAACGGATATGTTAAATACTGAAGCGTAGAGCTAATGTCAACCGTCATTTCCGCGATCAATTCGGTCGCAGTGTCGGCTTGCCCCCAAGTAGCGGACGTGTCCATAGGCGGTAGCATCGTCGTCCATCAGCTTTGCCCGACTTCCGCTAATGTATTGAGGCCGTGTGAAAACACAGAAGGCCGACCGCGGGCATCGCGAAGCATGGTATGATTGCGCAATTGCGAGCGGGGGCTGGCATGGCGCGATTCATCGAGGGGCGGGACCGCGATCAGGCGACGCTTTTTCCCGAGCGGCTCGACGAGGCGATCGAAGCCGATAATCCAGTGCGGGTGGTGGATGCCTTCGTCGATGCTCTCGATCTGGCGGAGATCGGCTTCGACGTTGAGCCGGAGGCGACTGGCCGACCCGGCTATCACCCAGCAACGCTGCTCAAGATTTATCTGTATGGCTATCTCAACCAGGTCCAGTCGTCGCGCCGGCTGGAGCGCGAGTGCCAGCGCAACATCGAGGTGATGTGGCTCGTCGGACAGCTGACGCCTGACTTCAAGACGATTGCCGATTTCCGCCGCAACAATGGCCCAGCCATCCGCAAGGTCTGCACCCGCTTCGTCGCACTCTGCCGGGGCATGCATCTGCTCGACGGTAACGCGGTCGCGATCGACGGCAGCAAGTTCAAGGCGGTGAACCACCGCGAGAAGAATTTCACGAAAGACCGATTGGCGAAACGGATGGCAGCCATCGAGAGCACCATCGAGCGCTATCTCAAGGAGCTCGATCGCACGGATCGCGAGCAGGAGGTCACCGGCATTCCGGCTCCTGCCACCAAAATTGCGCGGCTGACGCAAGGCATGGAGACGCTCAAGGCGAAGCTCGGCCGTCTGTCGGCGATCGAGGCGCAGATGCTGGCATCGGGCGAGACGCAAATCTCTCTCACCGATCCTGATGCGCGTGCCATGACGTCGCAAAGCCACAGCGCCTACACCGTCGGTTACAATGTGCAGAACGCCGTCGACATCGAGCATCATCTCATCGTCACACACGAGGTGACCAACGTCGGCATCGACAAAGGTCACCTGGGATCGATGGCTGAGCGGGCACGCGACGCACTCGATGCCGAAACCATCGAGGCTTTCGCCGACAGGGGTTACTTCAAGAGCGAGGAAATCGCCGCCTGCGAGGAGGCGGGAATCGTTACTTATGTTCCGCGGCCATTGACTTCGAACGCCCGAGCCGAAGGCCGATACGACCGCCGCGACTTCATCTACGACGCCAGCAGCGACACTTATGTCTGCCCGGCCGGTGAGCGCCTCACATACCGGATGACAACTGAGGAGGCGGGCAAAGTGTTGCGCCGCTACTGGACGAACGCGTGTGGGGCCTGCCTTCTCAAGCAGCATTGCACGCCGAGCAAGCAACGCCGCATCGCTCGTTGGGAAGGCGAGGCCGCACTTGATCGCGTTCAGGAGCGGCTGGATCAGCGACCCGATGCGATGGTCGTTCGTCGCTCCACGGTGGAGCATCCCTTCGGCACCATCAAGGGATGGATGGGCGCGACGCACTTCAAGATGAAGACGCTGCGCCACGTCGCCACCGAGATGGCCTTGCACGTGCTCGCCTACAACATCAAGCGCGTGATCTCGATCCTCGGTGTGCCAACGTTGATCGAGGCAATCCGGGCCTTCTTGTCGCTTCTTGCGGCCGTGGTGGGCCTCACAGGAGCGCGCAGAGCACCAGCGACGCCGATTTACACGGACTGAGCGCCGAAATTGGCCACAGCGGCTCC
>VBAB01000555.1:3253-4745 GCA_005888525.1 Alphaproteobacteria bacterium | reverse complement strand
CAAGGCGACCGGCGGGCCGCAATACGTGACGGACCCCTACCCGTTCAAGAGCCTGCAGAAGCGCTATCAGGCGATCTACGACGCGTTCGGGCCGCGGCGCATGTTCTGGGGCACCGACATCACGCGCATGCCGTGCAGCTGGCGGGAGTGCGTCACCGCCTTCACCGAGCATCAGCCGTGGCTGCCGGAAGCCGACAAGCCACTCGTCATGGGCCGCGCCATGGCCGACTGGATCGGCTGGAAGCGGACCGACTGGAGCTAAGGGGTCCGAGGTATCCAGCTCTCGGCGAACGTCGGAGCAGGGTGATGGTTGGATCCCGGGCACAAGGCCCGGGATGACACACTCCTAGCGCTCCGCCATCAGAGGTCCGATGCGGCGGACCTGCACGCGGCGGTTGAGCGGCTCAGGCCCGGGCGTTGGGATCTTGAGGAACTGCTCGCCGTAGCCCTGCGTGACGAGGTTCTCCGGGGGCACACCGAAGGTTTCCGACAGAACCTCGGCGACCGCCGATGCGCGCCGATCCGACAGGCTCATATTGTCGACATCGGAACCCACCGCATCCGTGTGACCCTCGATCAGGAAGACCTCGTCGGGGCTGCGCCTGAGCACCCGCAGGATCGCGCGCGCCAGTATTTCGAGCTTCGGGTATTGGTCGGGCGTAATCTCCCAGGCGCCGGACGCGAAGTTGATATTGTTGAGCTCCACATAGCGCATGCGCTGGCGCAGCTCGTAGTTGTCGCGGATCTCCTCCAGCGAGTAGGCGCGCTCGAGGCTGTCGACAGGGGGAGCATCGAAGGCTTCGTACAGATCGTCCTCGCTGGCTCGCCCGTAGTCCACGATGTACTTCTCGCGCGGGATGGTAACCCGTGGCGGCGCCAGCGCCAGGATGGCAAGGCCGACCGCGCCCACGCCCACGCCGATCGCGACGTTACGCATGAAACGGCGGTTGTCGATGATGTTGTATTCCCGACCGTCGGGACCGCGACGGTATCGCCGCACCAGACGCCCGTTCCCGTCCGTGACGGAAATGATGCGCATTCCGTCGGGCCGCACAAAGAACGTCTCGGTGTGGCCGTCGGGGCGCCGCGCCGCCTGCACGTCCCGCCCACCACGCCGGAAACGCTCGGTTTCGTCGTGGCGGATCACGATCCTGTCGCCCTGCTTGACGATCGTGCGGTTGCCGGGCTCCACGATCACGCGTCGGCCGTCCGGCTCGACATGCTCCTTGCGGGACTTCTGCACGTCCTCGAAGCGTGGTTGCGCCGCTACTGGTCCAGGCGGACCTTTCTTGAAGGCGGCTGGGCCGCCGGGGCCCGGGCCGGGGGGCGGGCCTGCCTGCCCGGGGCTCTTCGGCAGCTGCGGCGCCACGCCCTGTACCGGAGCCTTTGGACCCACGGGCGGCAAAGGTTGGCCCGGAATGACCTGTTGCTTCGGCGGCTCCTTCTTCATCCCATCCGGCGCCTTCTTTTGCTCGAAGGGCTGCTCGGTCGC
>VBAB01000555.1:0-3148 GCA_005888525.1 Alphaproteobacteria bacterium | reverse complement strand
TGCGCTCGGGAATTGCTTCTCGCGCACAGGCGGCCCCTTCTCGGGTGGGGTCAGCACGCTCTTGCCGGCCGGCGGTGCGCCGGGTGGAGGCGTGGGATTCAGCACCCTTGGCGCAGGACCTTTCTCGGGCGCCTTCTTCTCGCCCGGCGGCGGCCCCTTCGGGCGCTCCTGCTCCTTGCGCTTGGCCTTCTCTTGCTCGGTGGGCGGCGGCTGGGCTTGCGCGAGCACGAGCGGGTTCGCCTGCCCGGTCGACTGGGCATGCGCAACGCCCCCAAGTGCAACAGAAAGGGCAAGAGCGCTGAAGAGGGTCGTGTTGGTGGAGGGTGTCATGGTGTTCCTGGGGACCATTCGTGCAAGCGAGGGCGGACGAAGCGCAGCTTGTGCAGAGCGCGCTCGCCCCTTTGTTACGCCAGTTTGGGGCACAATGGAGGCTGCGAGCGCAAGTCGCCCTTTGCCGATCCGACCCGGCCGTGCCCCGCCAGCCGGGCAGCGGCGCCATGAGGCCGGCGCATCCAGCCATTTCTTCTTGACGCTGCCGGTACTTGCGCGTTGGGATCAGGCCATGCAAACAGGGATGGGCCCATGAGTCAGGTCGAAATTCTCGAGGTCGCGCCGCGCGACGGCTTCCAGGCCGTCAAGCCGTTCATCCCGACCGAGACCAAGATCGCCCTCATCGAGCAGCTGGCCGCCTGCGGCTTCAAGCGCCTGGAGATCGGCTCGTTCGTGTCGCCCAAGGCGATCCCGCAGCTGGCCGATACGGGCGAGATCCTGCGGCGCGCGCGGCTGCCGAAGGGTCTGCGCATCCAGGTGCTCGTGCCCAACGCCAAGGGCCTGGAGATGGCGCTGGCGGCGGGCGTGCGCGAGATCATCTGGGTGATCTCGGTGTCGGAGAGCCACAACCGCGCCAACGTCAACCGCAGCGTCGATGAAAGCTTCGGCGCCTTCGAGGCGGCGTGGGCCGGGCTCGGCCGCGACAAACCGAAGCTGCGGCTGGCGCTGTCGACGTGCTTCGACTGCCCCTGGGAGGGCCGCGTCCCCGAGGCGAGCGTCATTCGCCTGGTCGAGCGCACCATCGCTGCGGCGCCCGAGGTGGAGATCGCCATCTGCGACACCACCGGCCGCGCTTCCCCTGATCATGTGGGCTCGCTGTTCGGCCGGCTCATGCCGCGCTACCCCAGCGCTGGCGTGACCTTCGCCTATCACGGCCACGACACCTATGGCCTGGGCGTCGCCAACGCCCTGGAGGCCTACCGGCAAGGCGTGCGCACCATCGACGGAGCGGCCGGCGGGCTCGGCGGCTGCCCGTTCGCGCCGGGCGCCGCCGGCAACACCGCCAGCGAGGATTTGGTGTTCGCCTTCGAGCACATGGGGATTGCCACCGGCATCGACTTCGGCAAGCTCCTGAAGGCCGCCGATGCGGTATCCCGCGTCGCGCCCGAGCAGGCCGGCGGCAAGGTGCGCATCGTGCCGCGCCAGCGTGCGCTCGCCGGCTTCGGCGCCGCCACCCATGGGGTGGGTGCGTAGGACGGCCGCGCACTCCAGCCGTGGGTTCGACAGGCTCACCACGGTGTTGGAGAGTTATCGCCGGGCCGTTGACGCCCGCAGCACCCGCCACCTTCGTCATGAGCCTGTCGAAGGACGGCCGCGCACTCCAGCTCACCACGGTGCTGGAGTAACTCGCAAATCGATCGATGCAGCCGCAACGATCTCCACAGTGCTGCCCAGCGAATTGGTTAACGGCTCTGCGGGAAGACGAACCCGAAGAGCTTGGCCATGCGCTCGCATCTGCTTGCCGCAACGATCGCGCTGACCCTGGTGGCGGTGCCTTGTGTCGCCGCGCACGCGGGTGGCCGCGTCGCGCTCGTCATCGGCATGAGCGGCTATCGCCACGCTCCCGCGCTCAAGAACCCCGCCAACGACGCCAAGGACATGAGCACGGCCCTGCGCGAGCTGGGGTTCACGGTGACGGAAGCCGCCGATCTCGACAAGCGCGCCCTCGACGAGGCCGTGCGCACCTTCGCCCATCGCATCGCCGGCGCGGATGCGGCGCTGGTGTTCTTCGGCGGCCACGGCCTGCAGGTGGCGGGACAGAATTATCTCCTGCCCATCGATGCCAAGCTCGAGAGCGAGCGCGATCTCGATTTCGAGACCGTGCGCCTCGAGTTCATCCTGCGGCAGATGGAGAGCGGTCGCAACGGCAAGGTCAGCATCGTCATGCTCGACGCCTGCCGCGACAACCCGCTGGCGCGCAATCTCGCGCGCTCCATGGGCGTGCGCTCGGACGCCTTCCCGCGCGGCCTGGCAGCGGTGCAGTCGGGGGCCGGCATGTTCGTGGCCTTCTCCACGCAGCCGGGCAACGTGGCTTACGACGGGCAGGGGCGCAACTCGCCGTTCGCGGCGGCGCTGCTGCGCAATATCCGCACGGGCGGCAGGGGTCTCAATGCGCTCATGATCGACGTGCGCAAGGACGTGATGGCGGCGACCGGAGGCCGCCAGGTGCCGTGGGAGCATTCCGCGCTGACGGAGGATTTCCGGTTCCGGTCGCCGGCTGAGATCACCACCGGATCGATCCCCTCGTCCGCCCCGCCGACCGCGGAGGACGCACGTCGCGAGGAGCGCACGCGCCGCCTCGACGAGGAGCTGGGCCGCCCTCCGGCGCCGACGAGCGGCCGCTAAGCCGACCTAGCTGGCCGACGGCAAGATGGCCGTCGCCTGCCGCAGATGTTCCGCAATCGCCTCGACCGCTTTGGACCGGAGCGCGAGCTGGTCGGCCTTCAGCTTTTGCGCGGCCTGGGGATCGGCAAAGGGGCCGTGGATGGTGACGGAGCGGACTTCGATCTCGGTCCGGACAAAGTGGCCGCCGCCGTCGCTGAATGTGTCCACGTTGATTTGGGTGGCTGTGTTGTCGGTCATGTCGCGTCCCCCTTCAAATCAGCCTCAGGAGCTTCCAACCTCGTCCGTGCATGGGGCGACATCATGGTGCGGGGCAGGCCGTGCGCGACTGCGGCGATCGGGCCACAGCTAATGCTCGCCGTCGACATAATTCCACCATGTCGGCATGTTGCGGTCACAATCGGTGCGGTCTCTATCGGTCTGATCTCATCGGGGGATTTTCATGTT
Source organism: Alphaproteobacteria bacterium (assembly GCA_005888525.1). Taxonomy (GTDB): domain Bacteria; phylum Pseudomonadota; class Alphaproteobacteria; order Rhizobiales; family Hyphomicrobiaceae; genus AWTP1-13. The sequence goes on along the minus strand of VBAB01000555.1, from coordinate 28 downwards.
TACGCGTAGCCCTTCGGCCGAGCCGCCA
>VBAB01000577.1 GCA_005888525.1 Alphaproteobacteria bacterium | reverse complement strand
CTCGGCGGACTGGCCCTGGCGATGGCGCGAAGGCCGTGATAGGTGGGCAGCAGGCAATTGGCAGTAGGCAGTAGGCAGTGTCTGAACACAAGACGCCAATCAACTCCTACCGAGATCTTGTTGTCTGGCAGGAGGCGATGAACCTCGCGGAAGCCACCTATCGGCTGACGACAAGGTTCCCAAAGGAAGAAGCCTACGGGCTGACCGGTCAGCTCCGGCGGTCCGGCTCATCGGTCCCAGCCAATATCGCCGAAGGATACGGCCGCGATAGCAGAGGTGCCTACGTGCAGCATCTGCGCATCGCGCAAGGCTCGCTAAAGGAATTCGAGACGCATCTTCTGCTCGCCGAGCGTGTCGAGCTCTTGGACCAGGTGGTCCTCGTGCCACTGCTCTCAAAGGCGGAATTGGTCGGCAAGATGCTCCGAAGCCTGATCCGCTCGATTGAGAGTTCCAAGAAGCCCGGTGGGAGTTCCCAATGAAGCCGAGCCCATCTACTGCCTACTGCCTACTGCCCACTGCCTCGCTCCCATGAAACGCATCGGCTTCACATCCGGCTCGTTCGACCCCGTCACCAACGGGCACATGGACGTGATCGCGCGGGCAGCGCGCATGGTGGACACCCTGGTCATCGGCATCGGCGTACACCCCGGCAAGTCGCCGCTGTTCTCGACGGAAGAGAAGATCGAGATGCTCAAGGCCGAGACCGCGGCCATCGCCAAGAAGAGCGGAGGCAAGATCGAGATCACCACCTTCGCCAACCTCACGGTCGATGCCGCGCACGCAGTGGGGGCCACCCTCATTTTCCGCGGCCTGCGCGACGGCACCGATTTCGACTACGAGATGCAGATGGCGGGTATGAACGGCGCCATGGCGCCGGGCGTCGATACCGTGTTCCTCCCCGCCAGCCCGCAGGTGCGGCACATCACCGCCACGCTGGTGCGGCAGATCGCGCTGATGGGCGGGGACGTGTCGGACTTCGTGTCAGCCGGCGTGGCCCGGCGGCTGAAGGCGAAGGCTGCCAAGAGCAAGCAATAGCAGCGAAGCTTTCGGTTGCGTCAATGCCGCAGAAAGGCCACAAGGCGGGCGTCATTCGCTCGCGCCCACATTCTCCGGCACCATCCCAGCAACCATTGGAGTGTTTCGTGATCCGCTTCCTCATGAGCCTCACGCTTGCCCTCTTCGCCCTCGCGTCGACGAGCCGCGCCCAGGCGCCCGACCCGCAGAACACCCTCGTCGTCGAGCTGAAAACGGGGCGCGTGCTGATCAAGCTGCGGCCCGATCTGGCGCCCAAGCACGTGGAGCGTATCAAGCTGCTGGCGAAGGAGGGTTTCTACGACAACATCAAGTTCCACCGCGTCATCGACGGCTTCATGGCGCAGACCGGCGATCCCAAGGGCATCGGCATCGGCGGCTCGAGCTATCCGGACTTGCCGGCCGAGTTCACCTCCGAGGTCTACAAGCGCGGCAGCGTCGGTGCAGCGCGCACGGCCAATCCCAACAGCGCCAACAGCCAGTTCTTCATCTGCTTCGGCGACGGCTGCCGCGGCCTGACCGGCCAGTACACGCTGTGGGGCGAAGTGGTGGAGGGCATGGAGAACGTCGACAAGATCGCCAAGGGCGAGCCGCCGCCCGCCCCCGACGTGATGCAGAAGGTTTACCTGCTGGCGGACAAGAAGTGAGGCAATAGGCAGTAGGCAGTAGTTACAGGCGCGGCTGGTTTGGAATCTTTCCTACTGCCAACTGCCTATTGCCCACTGCCTCTTCGAGAAACGGAGTTTCGAGAAATGGCCCCCATCAAAGACCCCGAGAACACGCTGATCATGGAGACAACCAAGGGCAAGGTCGTGATCGCCTTGCGGCCCGATTTGGCCCCCAAGCACGTCGAGCGCATCAAGAAGCTCGTGCGCGAGGGCTTCTACGACGGCATCGTCTTCCACCGCGTCATCGACGGCTTCATGGCGCAGACGGGCTGCCCCAAGGGCACCGGCACCGGTGGCTCGAAATATCCCAACATCCCCGCCGAGTTCAACGCCGAGCCGCACGTGCGTGGTGTTTGCTCCATGGCGCGCGCGCAGAGCCCCGACAGCGCCAACAGCCAGTTCTTCATCTGCTTCGACGATGCCCGCTTCCTCGACAAGCAGTACACGGCGTGGGGCAAGGTCGTCGAAGGCATGGAGAACGTCGACAAGATCAAGCGCGGCGAGCCCGTCGCCAACCCCGACAAGATCACCTCGCTCAAGGTGGCCGCGGACGTGAAGTAAGCGCAGGTGTCAGACCCTCTGGGTCAGACGCCATGACGCTACGCTGTTGCAAGCGCGGAGCAATGGTGTCAGACCCGGAGGGTCTGACACCATAATTCGCGTCGCATGCGCACCGACCTCTTCGACTTCGATTTGCCCGACGACCGGATCGCGCTGGAGCCCGCCTCCCCACGTGATGCTGCGCGGCTTCTGGTGGTGCACCCGCCTTCTCCCCACGCGCTACGCGAATCCCCCTCCCCCTTGCGGGGAGGGGCTAGGGGTGGGGGGCAGCGGCAAGCTCCGCCGGTGCAATTCGACGACCGCCTCGTCCGCGACCTACCCGACTTGCTCCGCCCCGGC
>VBAB01000576.1 GCA_005888525.1 Alphaproteobacteria bacterium | reverse complement strand
TTGACGGAGGCGTAGATCATGCGCGGGTTGAGCTGCTGGATGCGCTCCCAGGTCAGCCCCATGCGGTCGAGCGCGCCCGGCGCGAAGTTCTCGACCAGCACGTCGCACTTCTTCACGAGGCGCTCGAGGATCTCCATCCCCTTCTTGTTCTTGCTGTCGATGGTGATGGAGCGCTTGTTGTGATTCAGCATCGTGAAATAGAGGCTGTCCACCTTGGGGATGTCCTGCAGCTGCCCGCGCGTGATGTCGCCGACGCCGGGGCGCTCGACCTTGATCACGTCGGCGCCGAACCAGGCCAGCAGCTGCGTGCACGTGGGCCCCGACTGCACGTGCGTGAAATCCAGGATCTTGACGCCTTCGAGTGCCTTGCCCATCTGGGCCTCCTTGGTCGCGTTGGTTTGGCCCTGCGGCTTTGACGCTTTCGATCTGCCGAACCAAGACATGCTGTTCCCGCCGCTCTTATTTCTTCTTGAGCACGCTTTGCGGATTGAGGTTGCCGATCCTGCCGCTCTCGCTGCCGGCCGCCGGGTCGATCACGGCGTTGATGAGGGTCGGCTTGCCGGAGTCCATGGCCTGGTTCACGGCGCGCTTCAGCTCATCCGGCGATGTCGCATTGATGCCAATCCCGCCGAAGGCCTCGATCATCTTGTCGTAGCGCGAGCCCTTGACGAACACCGTCGTCGCCGGGTCCGCACCTGCTTTGTTGACGTCGGTGCCGCGATAGATGCCGTCGTTGTTGAAGATGACGACGCAGACCGGCAGCCTGTACCGGCAGATCGTCTCGACCTCCATGCCGGAAAAGCCGAAGGCGCTGTCGCCCTCGATCGCCAGCACGGGTTTGCCGGTTTCGATCGCTGCGGCGATGGCGTAGCCCATGCCGATGCCCATGACGCCCCAGGTGCCGACGTCCAGGCGCTTGCGCGGTTGCTGCATGTCGATGATGCCGCGTGCGAGATCGAGCGTGTTGGCGCCTTCGTTGACCAGAATGGCGTCGGGTCGTTCTTTGATGATGGTGCGCAACGCGCCAAGCGCACCGTGGTAGTCCATCGGCGAATTGTTGTTCATCAGCCGCGGCGCCATCTTGGCGACGTTCTCTTCGCGCTTGGACGTAACGGTTCTGATCCAGTCGGCCGGCGGGGCCGGCCAGTTGCCGCCCATGTTGTCGAGAAGCGCGGACACGCAGGAGCCGATATCGCCGACCACCGGAGCGGCGATCTCGACGTTGGAGTCCATCTCCTTGGGCTCGATATCGATCTGGATGAACTTCTTGGAGTGAGGCTCACCCCAGGTCTTGCCCTTGCCGTGCGAGAGCAGCCAGTTGAGGCGCGCGCCGATCAGCATGACGACGTCGGCGTCCTTCAGCACCGTCGAGCGTGCGGCGCCCGCGCACAGCGGGTGCGTGTCGGGCAGAAGACCCTTGCCCATGCTCATCGGCAGGAACGGAATGCCGCTCTTCTCGACCAGGGCGCGGACCGCATCATCGGCCTGCGCATAGGCTGCGCCCTTGCCGAGGATGATCAGCGGACGCTTGGCGCCCTTCAGCACGTCGAGCGCACGCTTGACCGCTATTGGAGCCGGAATCTGAGCCGGCGCCGCATCGATGACCTTGACGAGCGACCTGGCTCCAGCATCGGCGTTCATGACCTGACCAAAGAGCTTGGCCGGCAGATCGAGATACACACCACCCGGACGTCCCGAGACCGCCGCGCGGATCGCGCGTGCAAGCCCGATGCCGATGTCGGCGGCATGCAGCACGCGGAACGCCGCCTTGCAGAGCGGTTTGGCGATGGCGAGCTGGTCCATCTCCTCGTAGTCGCCCTGCTGCAGATCCACGATCTCGCGCTCCGACGAACCCGAGATCAGGATCATCGGAAAGCAGTTGGTCGTAGCGTGGGCGAGCGCGGTCAGGCCGTTGAGAAAGCCCGGGGCCGACACCGTGAGACAGACGCCGGGTTTCTTCGTCAGGAAGCCGGCGATCGACGCCGCATAACCGGCGTTCTGCTCGTGCCGGAATGAGATGACGCGCAGCCCGGCGGCCTGTGCCATGCGGCCGAAGTCCGTGATCGGGATGCCGGGCACGCCGTAGATCGTCTTGATGCCGTTGAGCTTGAGCGCATCGATGACGAGATGGAATCCGTCCGTCAGCTCCTGCTCTTTTCCGGCTGCATCACTGCCTTGTGCGGTTGCGGACATTTCGCTCCCTCCCAGAGAATTCTTCTCGGCATCCTTTCGGCCATGCTCCTTGGAGCGCGAGGGCCAGAGTTTCATAGTGGTGCACGTCCCGCCGCCCCGGCCGTCCGCACCGCCGCCGCCGTCTCCATCGCAAACCCTCCCCCGTCCAACGCTCGAGTGAAGTCTTTCGATCAATCGAGCTCGACAAAGCGCTCCACGTGGTCGCGCAGACGCAGCGTATGCTCGCGCACGAGACGCTCGGCGCGGTCGGTATCGCGTGCTTCCAGCGCCGCCACGATCTCCTTGTGATCGATGATCGAGCGCCTGGCCCGGTCCTGCTCGAAAATCGTGCGCTGGCGGATGGCGCGCATGTGGAAGAACAGACCGTTGGTGATCTCCACGATCAGCGGGCATTTGCTCGAGCCGATGATGGCCTGGTGGAACTTGATGTTGGCCTCTGAATACTCCCCCATCTTGCGGGCGACCTCGTCTTGCGAGAACTGGTCGACGAGGGCGTGCAAGCGCGCGAGCTCGCCGGCCTCCGCCTGCTGGGTGGCAAGCCGCGCAGCCATGCTCTCGAGCGCTGCCCAAACCGTGATCATGTCGAGGATCTCGGCTTTGGTCTTGCGCACGATGAAAATACCGCGGCGGGCAACGATCTTGACCAGGCCCTCCTGGTCGAGCTGAGCCAGCGCCTCGCGCAACGGTGTGCGGCTCACCCCGAAGCGTTGCGACAGGTCGCGCTCGTCCATGGCGGCCTTCAAGGCGTCGTAGGCACGAGCCTTGAGGCTCAAGCCTTCGCCGATCGGCGCGATTTTCAGGTGGGTGTCGGCCACGTCACACCTCGCTGGCGCACTGGCGGCGTCCGGTCTGGTGGTTTCTGGTATACCATACGCCAGATAGTGTGAAGGAGAAAAGTTCGTGCCCCCCGAATTGATGTCGCACTGAGGGTCACGTGTGCAAGTGCGAAGCGACAATTCCTTGGACCAAAAGCTATGGGGGAGCGTTCCACAGCCGTATTGCACTGATCGCGCTATTGGCACATGGTATACCAGGTGTACGCGGCAAAACGGCCGGTCAACGGTCTGCGGGTCAACGAACCCAGCTGGTTGCGCGAGGAAGCAACTAAGAAGGGAAACTCGTGGACGACGTAGCGTCGCTGATCGGCGGCTTCAAGGTAGCGTTATCCTGGTATAACTTGGCCCTGATGATGGTCGGCATCCTGCTCGGCGTCATCATCGGTGTTCTGCCTGGCCTCGGCGGGGCCAACGGGGTGGCAATTCTGCTGCCCCTCACCTTCACGATGCCGCCGACCTCGGCCATCATCATGCTCTCCTGCATCTACTGGGGAGCGCTGTTCGGGGGGGCGATCACCTCCATTCTCTTCAATATCCCGGGCGAGCCCTGGTCGGTGGCGACTACCTTCGATGGGCATCCCCTTGCCCAGCAGGGTCGCGCGGACGAGGCCCTCACCGCAGCCTTCACGTCCTCCTTCGTCGGCGCCCTGGTGGCCGTGATCCTGATCACCTTCCTGGCGCCGCTGATCGCCAAGTTCGCGCTGCAATTCGGTCCGGCGGAGTTCTTCTCTGTCTACTTTCTTACGTTCGCCAGCTTTGTAGGAATGGGCAGAGGCTCGCCCTTCAAGGTGCTGGCCTCCATGTGCCTCGGCTTCGCGCTGGGTGCGGTCGGCTTGGACAAGGTGACCGGCACGCTTCGGATGACCTTCGGGCAGGAGCAATTGCTGGTCGGCTTCGATTTCCTCGTGGCCGTGATCGGCCTTTTCGGCATCGGCGAGATCCTTTCCTCGATGGAGAGCGGCCTGAAATTCTCCGGCACGCATGCCACCATCCGCCTCGGCGCGGTGTTGCTGACCTGGAAGAAGCTCACCCAATACTGGGTCACCTCGATCCGCAGCTGCATCGTCGGCTGCTGGATGGGGATAACGCCGGGCGGCGCGACGCCGGCCTCCTTCATGAGCTACGGGCTCGCCAAGCGGTTCTCCAAGCGCGGCAATAATTTCGGCAAGGGTGAGCTCGAGGGTGTGGTGGCCCCCGAGACGGCCGCGCACGCGGCCGGCACCAGCGCGCTGCTGCCGATGCTGACGCTGGGCATCCCGGGCTCGCCCACGGCGGCGGTATTGCTGGGCGGCCTGCTGATCTGGGGCCTGCAGCCGGGGCCGATGCTGTTCATCGAGCAGAAGGAGTTCGTCTGGGGGCTGATTGCCTCCATGTACCTCGGCAACATCGCCGGTCTTATCGTCGTGCTCACCTGCGTGCCGCTGTTCGCCGCCATCCTGCGCGTGCCATTCTCGGTCATCGCCCCCTGCATCCTCGTCATCTGCGCGGTCGGCGCCTACACGGTCCACAACAGCATGTTCGACGTGTGGATGATGATGGTGTTCGGCGTCATGGGCTACGCGTTCAACAAGCTCGGCTATCCGCTGCCTCCCCTCGTGCTTGCCATCGTGCTGGGTGACAGGGCCGAGGAGTCGTTCCGGCAAGCGATGCTCGGGTCCCAGGGCAGCCTGGCGATTTTCTGGTCGAACTGGCTGGTGGGCACGATCATGACGCTGGGCACGATACTGTTGCTCTGGCCGATCTTCACTTGGCTCTCGGGCAAGCGCCGCTCCGCCACGTCGGAGCCCATGCCGGCCGCGGCCGGGGCCGCTGCCGTCGATCGTCAGCCCTAGGACTTCAATCAACAAGCAAATCAGGAGGAAACCATGATGCCAAGGTCGGGAACTCGAGGGAGCGGCGCAGCTCGGCTGGCGCGGGAGATGGCTTGTACGGCATTGCTGGCCGGTGCGGTGGCGATGACGTTACCACCGACTTCCGCCTACTCCCAAGGCTGGGAGCCCACCAAGCCGATACAGTTCGTCATCCCGGCCGGCACCGGCGGCGGTGCCGATCAGATGGCGCGTTTCATCCAGGGCTTGGTTGCCAAGAACGGCCTGACCAAGCAGCCGCTAATCACCTTCAACAAGGGAGGCGGGGCCGGAGCGGAAGGCTTCCTCGAGGTCAAGAAGGCGGCCGGCGATCCTCACATCATCATCATCACGCTCTCCAATCTCTTCACCACGCCCTACGCCACCGGCGTGCCCTTCGGCTGGCAGGACATGACCCCCGTGGCGATGCTCGCCCTCGACCAGTTCATCCTCTGGGTGAACGCGGAGACGCCCTACAAGACGGCGAAGGACTACATCGAGGCGGTGAAGGCCGGCGATGACAAGACCTTCAAGATGGGCGGCACCGGCTCCAAGCAGGAGGACCAGATCATCACGGTGGCGCTCGAGAAGCTCACCGCACCGAAGAAGTTCACCTACGTTCCCTACGCCGGCGGCGGGGCGGTGGCGGTGCAGCTCGTCGGCAAGCACGTCAACTCCACCGTCAACAATCCGATCGAGGCGGTGTCGCAGTGGAAGGCCGGGGCGTTGCGTCCGCTGTGCCTGTTCGACGTCAAGCGCAGCATCTACACCGGTAAGGTCACCGCCGACATGGCCTGGTCCGATATCCCCACCTGCAAGGAGTCGGGTGTCGACACCGAGTACCAGATGCTGCGCGGCATCTTCATGGCGCCCGGCGTCAAGCCCGAGCACGTCGCGTTCTATGTCGACCTGTTCAAGAAGGTGATTGCGACGGACGACTGGAAAAAGTTCATGGAGGAAGGTGCGTTCAACCAGACCTTCATGACGGGCGACGAGTTCAAGACTTGGGTGGCGGCGAATGACAAGCTCCACTACGACCTGATGAAGGAAGCCGGCTTCCTGGCACCCGGCAAGTGAGCGAACGCCTCGGGGCGCGGCCTGCCAGGTGCATGGCTCTGCGTCCCCGCGTCTCGATCGGCATCAGGGCAGACGATTGCGGTTGGAAAAGGCAGGCCGAGCATGCAGCACGATGAGGGTGCCGAGGACGGACGGCCTCTGCTGAGGAACCGCACGGCCGAGATCGTCGTTGCGCTCCTGCTCCTGGGAGGTTGCGCCGTCGTGATCTACGACAGCGTGCGGCTCGGCTTCAACTGGACCGAAGGCGAGGGGCCGGCGCCCGGCTACTTCCCGTTCTACGTTGCCGTGATCCTGGGGGTCTCCAGCCTGGTCAATCTGCTGTCCGCCCTGCGCGGGCATGGTGCCGGCGAAATCTTCGTCTCGGCCCGACCCTTCAGCCGCGTCTTGGCCGTGCTGATCCCGAGCCTTGTCTACGTGGCGCTCGTCCAGTACGTCGGCATCTATGTGGCCTCGGCCATCTTCATCGCCGCGTTCATGGTGGTGGTGGGGCGAGAGAACCCGCTGAAAGCCCTGGGCGTAGGGCTGCTCGTGCCCGTAGCGCTCTTCTTGATGTTCGAGCGCTGGTTCCTGGTGCCGCTGCCCAAGTGCTCGATCGAGTTCTGCGATCAGATCGAGGACACGCTGACGACGCAGGAGGGCTATCGGCGCCTGCTCCGACACTTCGAGAGATAGGGCCCGGCATGGGGA
>VBAB01000575.1 GCA_005888525.1 Alphaproteobacteria bacterium | reverse complement strand
GGCAGCTTTGTGATAACGAGGTACTGCACGGATATGCTCGACTTGAGACTTTCACTATTGTGAGGTTTCGGAAGCCGGCCCACGACGACCTGTCGACGCAGCCCAGCAATGGCGTCCGAAAGCATGGGCCACCTGGCCCAGCGCCATGAGGCACACCAACGTCGAGGACGCCGGATCTGACGTTTTTCGAGGTCTGCCCAAGATGGGGGCATCTCGCCCGTTGCAACGCAGCATTCGCTCTGCGCAGATGACGCAGGAAGCACTGGCAACTGATAGTCTTCGGGCTTCCTCAATCCTCAGGTATTTGGTGCGACGGACAAAAGCACGGGGAGCTCCTTATGCGCCGCCGGATTTCGCTTTGGCCGTGCATGATGGGAAGACTGTCGATTGCCGGGTTGGCACTTGTTGCCAGTGCCGTTCCGGCAGTGGCGGGCTTTGCCGAACGCACGATCACCCTCGTCGTTCCATTCGCTCCCGGCGGGTCGACGGACACGATCGCGCGCATCGTCGCCGAGCACATGGCAAAGACGCTCGGTCAGTCGATCGTGATCGAGAACGATGCCGGGGCAGGCGGCACCACCCCCACAACGCGTGTGGCGCGCGCGGTGCCGGATGGTTACACCATCATGATAGGACACATGGGCACCCACGGGGCGGCGCCCGCGCAATATCCTAATCTCAAATACCATCCAGCCAAGGACTTCACGCCCATCGGTTTGACGGCCGGTCTGCCGATCGTGATCGTCACCAGAAAGGATTTTCCAGCCGGCAACCTCACGGAGTTTGTCAAGTATGTCAGAAACAATCAGAGCAAGGTGAACGAAGCGCATGCCGGTGCTGGCTCAGTCATGCACACGACCTGCACGCTCCTTCAGTCGATCATGGGCACCAGCACGGCGCGTGTCGCCTATCGTGGCGGCGGTCCGGCGCTCAATGATCTGGTGGGGGGCCAAGTCGATTTCTGTTGCACCACCCTGATCGCTGTCGCCTCCCAAATCCAGGCTGGCACAATCAAAGCCATGGCCATTGCCAGCCCAGAGCGCGCGGATCTCATCAAGGACCTGCCAACGACCAAAGAGGCTGGCCTCGCCGAATTCCAGGTATCCGCTTGGAATGCGCTCTTCGCTCCGAAGGGCCTGCCCGGAGAGATCCAGGCCAAGCTCAACGATGCGGTCGTCCAAGCGCTCGATGACGAAGCTACCCGCAAGCGCCTGCTCGAGATCGGCAGCGAAATTCCAAGCAAGGCGGATCGCACACCGCACGCCTTGCAAAAGCTCGTGGAGAGCGAAGTGGCGCGGTGGTCTGCAGTATTGAAGTCGGCGGGAGCGGGGCCAAAGTGATGGCGCAGGTGCGCCGTGCCGCGCCAAGCACGCAGTCGACACGCGAAAGAGATGGCGCCAGCCACGCCTGCGCGGGCGCCCGTTCCTGAGAGTGCAGCGGGAATATTGTGCTCGGTCAGAGCCTTACCCGAGCATAACCCAGAGCGGGTAAGCGAACGACGTCGCGTCCCAGAGCCTGAGACTAGTCGCCCGGCGACAACACGGCTGGCGCCCGTACGCGACGCGAGCGTGCCAAGTCGGCGAGTCGGCGGCAGATCACGTAGAAGACGGGCGTGAATATCAACCCAAATGCCGTCACGCCGATCATGCCGGAGAATACGGCCGTACCCAGCGCCCGGCGCAGCTCTGCGCCGGCGCCGATCGCCCAGACCAGCGGGACGACGCCAAAGATGAAGGCAAGCGACGTCATCAGGATCGGCCGCAGCCTCAGCCGCGCCGCCTCGGCTGCAGCGGCCCAGCGGTCACGCCCCTGGTCCTCGAGCTGTCTGGCGAACTCCACGATCAGAATGGCATTCTTCGCGGCGAGGCCGATGAGCACGATAAAGCCGACTTGGGTGAGGATGTTGTTGTCCATCCCGCGCAGGATGACGCCGGTGATGGAGGCAATGAGGCACATCGGCACGATCAGGATGACGGCCAGCGGTAGCGTCAGGCTCTCGTACTGGGCGGCGAGCACCAGAAAAACGAACACCACCGCCAACAGGAACGCGAAAGCGGCGGTGCTGCCGGCCCGGAGCTGCTGGTAGGCGAGCGTGGTCCACTCGTAGCTGAAGCCTTGCGGCAGTGTCTCGGCGGCCAACTTCTCCATGATCTGGATCGCCTGGCCTTGCGAGAAGCCGGATGCGGGCGCGCCGTCGAGCTCGGCCGCCGGATAGAGATTGTAGCGGGGCACCCGGTAAGGCCCGGACACGTCGCGCATGGTAGTGAAGGTGCCAAGTGGCACCGTGTCACCGCCAGCGTTGCGCACGCGAATCTTCAGCACGTCCTTCGGGTCGAGCCGATAACCCCCATCCGCCTGCGCCGTCACGCGGAAAACGCGGCCCAGCAGGTTGAAGTCGTTGACGTAGGAGGAGCCCAGATACGTCTGCAGTGCGCCGAACACATCGGCCATGTTGACGCCCAGCATCTGCACCTTGGTGCGGTCGATGTCGAGATAGAGCTGCGGCGTCGAGGCCTCGAACAGAGAGAATACCTGGGTGCGGCCCATCATGGCGTAGACGGCGCCCTGCAGGGCCTGCGGTCCGGCATTCGCGCGGTCCTCCACCATCAGCCGGAAGCCCCCCGAGGTGCCTATGCCGCGCACCGGGGGAGGCATCACCACCACCACGAGCCCCTCCTGGATGGAGGCGAAGCGCTGGAACAGGGTTCCCTGGATGGCAGCCGCGGACTTCTTCGGGTCGCGGGCGCGCGCCTCGAACGGATCCAGGGTCAGGAAGACCGCTCCCGCGTTCGGCGCATTGGTGAAGGTCGCGCCCGAGAAACCGGCAAAGTTGACGGCGTGGGCGACGCCCGGCACCTGCAAGGCCGTCTCCACCACCTGCCGATTGACCGCATCGGTGCGAGCGAGTGAGGCTCCACCCGGCAGCTGCGTCACGACAATGAGATAGCCGGCGTCGAGCTGCGGGATGAACCCACCTGGCGCCTTGCGGAACTCATTGAGGCCGTAGGCGATGACGGCCGCGTAAACGAGCAGCATCAGCACCGCAAAGCGGACGATCCGCGCAGTGAGCCGGCCGTAGTCCCGAGACAACCGCTCGAAGCCACGATTGAACAGCCCGAAGGACCTGTGGACCGGGCGCATCCACCAACCGCTTTGGCGGTGACCCGTGTGCGGCTTGAGGAGCAGCGCGCACAGCGCCGGCGACAGGGTAAGCGAGACGATGAGGGATATGATCGTCGCTCCGGCGATGGTGAGCGCGAACTGGCGGTAGAACTGCCCGGAAATGCCGGTGATGAAGGCCGCCGGGACGAACACCGCGCACAACACGAGCGCGATGGCGATCAGCGCCGCGCCCACTTCGTCCATGCTCCGCTGCGCGGCCTCCCGCGGGGAGAGGCCGGCCGCGATGTTGCGCTCCACGTTTTCGACCACGACGATCGCATCGTCCACGACGATGCCGATGGCGAGCACCAACCCGAACAGGGAGAGGTTATTGAGCGAGAACCCGAACACCGCCATGAAGAAAAAGGTGCCGACCAGAGACACGGGGATCGCGACGATCGGAATGACCGCAGCGCGCCAAGTCTGCAGGAACAGGATTACGACGAGCACGACCAGGATGATCGCCTCCCCGATGGTCTCGATTACGGCATTCACCGACTGCTGGATGAACTCGGTCGGATTGTAGACGATTGTGTACTTGAGCCCCTCCGGGAAGTCCTTGGAGAGCTCATCCATGGTGGTCTTGATCGCCTTTGCGGTTGCAAGAGCGTTCGAGCCGGGAAGCTGGAAAATGCCGAGGGCGACTGCGGGATCGCGATCGAGGTAGGAGTTGGTGGTGTAGTCGAGGGCGGCGAGCTCCACTCTGGCGACATCCTTCAAGCGAACCACGGCAGTGGGCGTCTGCTTGACCAGGATGTCGGCGAACTGGTCGGGATCAGCGAGCCGTCCGAGGGTCTGCACGGCCACCTGAAAAGCGGGCGGCTGATCCACCGGCGGCTGGCCGAGCACGCCCGATGCGACCTGGACATTCTGGCCCTGCAAGGCCGTAGCGATATCCCCGGTCGTGAGTCCGAGCGACTGCAGGCGATCGGGGTCGAGCCAGACGCGCATCGAATAGTCGCGGCCACCGAAGACGGTGATCGAGCCGACTCCATTGATCCGGTTGAGGACGTCGATGACGCGGAAGTTGGCGTAGTTGGAGATGAAGAGCGTGTCGCGCGACTTGTCGGGCGAATAAAGGTGGACGACCATCATCAGGTCGGGCGAGGCCTTGGCCACCGTGACGCCGATATTGCGCACGTCCGCCGGCAGCCGCGGCTGGGCGATTGCCACGCGGTTCTGTACCTGGACTTGCGCGATGTCGAGATTGGTCCCGAGCTCGAACGTGACGGCGATGCTGAAGCGGCCGTCGCCCGTCGAGTTGGACGTGACGTAAAGCATGTTTTCGACGCCGTTGATCTGCTGCTCGAGCGGCGTCACGACCGTGGCGGCCACTACGTCGGCGCTGGCGCCGGGATACTGGCCTGTGATGTTGACCACCGGGGGCGCAATCTCGGGATACTGGGCGATC
>VBAB01000574.1:2174-5498 GCA_005888525.1 Alphaproteobacteria bacterium | reverse complement strand
GAGGAGATGGTGCGTCCGTTCTTCGAACTGCGAGGGTGATGATGGCGTGACGTGAAGCGGTCGAGCGTGGGGTAGGGAAAACCCGTGACAAGCTCTGCGCCCATCAGCGCGCAGCCCTGATTGGGACCCGATCCTGCGGATCACATCATGGCCAGCGGTCTTCAATGCCGCAGCAACAGGCCGAATACATGACTTGCACCCCACTTCGCATCAACGCCAAATTCCTCTTGCACCGCGGGCGCCGTCCATACATGCTTGCCGCGGATCAGGTGGATGATGCCGGAGAAGTCCGTCCGGCCCTCGCCCCAGGCGTTGTGCAAGCCGAAGAGCTGGGCCGCGGCGGCCCCGAGCGGCGTGGTGGCCCCGGCAGCGGCGGCGGCTTCCTGCGCCAGCTTCAGGTCCTTCAGCATGAGCGCGGAGGCGAAGCCCGCCTTGTAGCCGTTGTTGGAGGGCGCATTCGGCACCGGTCCGGGCACGGGGCAATAGTTGGTGAGCGACCAGCACTGCCCGGACGAGCTCGATGCCACCTCGAACAGCGCCTGGTGCGAGAGGCCGAGCTTCTCGGCCAGCACGAAGGCCTCGCACACGCCGATCATGCTGATGCCCAGCATCATGTTGTTGCAGATCTTGGCGGCCTGGCCGGCGCCGGCCTCGCCGCAGTGCACGACCCGCCTGCCCATGGCCTCCAGGATCGGCTTGGCCTTGTCGAACGCGTCCTTGGCTCCGCCGCACATGAAGGTGAGCGTCGCTGCCTCCGCGCCGCCGACGCCGCCCGATACCGGCGCGTCGAGCGAGGGCATGCGCGCGTCGGCCGCAAGCTCGTGCGCCGCCCGCGCCGAGGCCACGTCGATGGTCGAGCTGTCGATGATCAGCGTGCCGTTTGCCGCGGCCCCGAGCATGCCGCCGCCCCAAACGGCGAGCGTGTCCTTGCCCGCCGGCAGCATGGTGACGACCACCTCGACGTCCTTTGCTGCATCCGCCGCCGAGGCCGCCGTGTTCACGCCGCGCGCCGCCGCCTTCTCGACGTTGGCCGCCACGAGGTCGAAGCCCCTCACCTCGTGGCCCTTCTTGACGAGGTTGCCGGCCATGGGCAGCCCCATGTTGCCGAGCCCGATGAAGCCGATCTTGGCCATGTGAGTCTCCTCCAAGAGAACTTGCACCTTTGAGAACCGTGAACGCGAACCGGCTGTGAACGCCTCGCAGCAGGGAACGCTGTCAGTCGGCTGCAGCAGGCGCTCTCTTTTGCCCTGTCGGCCGTTGTGCAAGCGCGCGCTTCACAAATTCCGGGTCCACCGCGATGACCTTGAGGTAGGCGCGGTTGGCCTGGTCGGGCTCGGTGCGGCCCTGCTCCCAGTCCCTCAGCGTCCCTATCGGTATGCTGTAGGCCGCGGCAAACTCCTCCTGCGTCATGTGTAAAGCACGGCGGACGACGTAGGCCCGTGGTCTGCGCTTCATGCGCCGAGCATCATCCTTGGTGAGGGGCTTGTTGTCCGGGTCCGTCATCGCCCGCGCTATGACTTCCTCGTCGGTCAAGGCATCGAGCCCTTGCCAATCCATGCGATCGTTCGCGTTGGTGCGTGCTGGCTTCGCTCCGGGCCCCGACGAGGGGCGACGGGCCTTAGAAGTCCTGGCTGAAGTAGTCGTCTTGCTCACGCCGTGTCGCCTTCCTTGCCGAGATAATGCGGATGCGCTCATCCCGCTCGGTGTAGGTTACCGTCAACGTCCGCCCGTTGGCCCTGCCGATGATGATGAAACGAT
The DNA here is from genome assembly GCA_005888525.1 of Alphaproteobacteria bacterium. Classification (GTDB taxonomy): domain Bacteria; phylum Pseudomonadota; class Alphaproteobacteria; order Rhizobiales; family Hyphomicrobiaceae; genus AWTP1-13. The sequence continues at coordinate 3,740 of VBAB01000574.1, read as the reverse complement.
CCTCTTCGTAGTCCTCACGGTCGTCTATCTCATCAACGCTGGCGGGATCGTCGAACACGAGTCGCGCCGCCTCGAAGGTCACGCCGTGCTTCTTCAAGTTGCCGCGTGCCTTGGCGTCGCTCCAATCGAACCGCCCGTCATGCATGTTATACGGAAGCTCCGTAGCTATTCAAGGGTCGCTCCCTATTGCGCTGAGCCTACAAAAAGAGCGATGCGAGCTTCCAAGGTGGCACATTCCGTAGTGAGCGATGCGCGCCGGAGCAACCGTTTGTTTACCCTATCGATAGACACTCGGGCCATCGGCGGCGCAGTCCGAGCGGCGAGTGTAGCGGCGGGCGGGGGCCGCATGGGCGCTCGACGATCGAGAGGTTTGCCCCGATGAAGGCCGTTGTGATCCTGCTGGCGCTCCTTGCGGCGGCCAAGCTCGGCTACCAGGAATACCTGTTCCGCGGCGGCGCCCGCGACGCCCTGGTCGGCGCCTACAAGGAGCACGCGGTGCAGGCGTGCCAGAAGGACCCCAGAAGCCACACGCTCGGCATGGGCCCGCAGGCATGGGCGAACCCCAAGGCCATCAGGCTGGTGATCGGCAAGAGCTCGATCGACGTCTACCCCTGGCAGGTCGACCACGCCTTGTGGAATGCGCGCTACCGCAACCCCTACCTGCTCCTGACGGCCAGCCAGCGCTCGGCGACGGTCTCCTGCGAATACGACATCGTCAACGCGGCCGCATCCGTGTCGCGGATGTGACGGGGTCACGCCGTACGCTGCCGCGCTGCGCTCCAATCCCGCATCTCACGTCGCGTTGGATGCCCCGCCGGCGGCTGCGCCTTGAACAGGCCAGATAGAATCGGCAATGTGGCGCGCCCGGAGCCTTGGAGAGGGAACGCGTTCATGACCGTAGCTGCCAGCGAGCCGAAACCAGCTCCCGCCCATGCGCTAGATGCCGGGAAGCTCATCGTGCACCAGCATTCCGACCTGCTCTACTGGTGGGTCGTGTGGGCCTATGGTCTGTTTTGCGCGCTGCTGACCCGCTTGCAGGGCGTGCCAGTCTCCCTCTCGCCCAACCACAAGGCGGTGCTTGTCCATCCCAGCGCCTGGGTCGGCATCTCCTTCGTCTTCCTGGTGATGTTCGTGCTGGTGTTCACTAACGCCCGGGCGCGCGGCGTCAAATCGCTGGTGCTGTTCCTGATCCTTGTCGTGGTCGGTCTGACCGTGCAGCTGACCGCTGGCTGGACCGAGATCCTGCAGTTCTTCCCGCTTCTGCTGGTGCACATGAACCTGGCGTTCTATCTGCTGTTCTCGTGCGTGTTGCTGGCCGCATGGCTATTCGTAGTGCTTGGCACCGACCACTCCGTTTTTTGGGAGTTCGGGCCCAACTCGATCGCCAAGAAATACCGCTTCACGGGCGCGGTGGAGAGCTTCACCTCGCCGCAAGTAGAAACCTCGCGCCAGAGCGACGACATCTTCGTGCACCGGCTGCTGGGGCTGTGGTTCTTAGGGTTCGGCACTGGTGACATCGAGATCCGCTTCAGCACCGCCGGGAGCGGCCAGAAGGTGATCTTTCTG
>VBAB01000574.1:0-2095 GCA_005888525.1 Alphaproteobacteria bacterium | reverse complement strand
CGGGATCCAGCGATCCTCGAACGCTCACGGATAGATGGATCCCGGGGACAAGCCCCGGGATGACTGTTGCGCTCGAGCGGTCGGTTCAGCTCGCCGGGGCTCTCGCCGTGCCTGTGAAATAATCCATCGCCGCGCGCACGCCGTCGGCCTTGTGCGGCACGCCGGCGAGCTTCAGGCCCATCTCGACGCCGGCGAGCGTGGCGATCATGGTGAGGTCGTTGGTGTCGCCCAGGTGGCCGATGCGGAACACCTTGCCGGCGATCTTGCTCAAGCCGGTGCCCAGCGACACGTCGAAGTGTTCCAGCGCCGTCTTGCGGAAGGCATCGGCGTTGTGCCCGGCGGGCATCAGGATCGCGGTCAGCGACGAGGAATAGTACCGCGCCTCCTTGCACCAGATCTCCAGGCCCCAGGCGCGCACGGCGCGGCGCACGCCCTCCGCGTGCCGGTCGTGGCGGGCGAACACGCGCTCCAGGCCCTCCTCGTGCAGCATGTCGTCCCACGAGAAATACGACTTCGGCAGCTTGGACGCCTTGGTGGCGGCCAGCGCCTTCTCGCTCACCGCGTTGAAGCCCAGCCCCGGCGGCAGCATCAGCCCCTTCTGCGAGCCGCCCACCGTGACGTCCACGCCCCACTCGTCGTGCCGGTAGTCGATGGAGGCGAGCGAGGAGATGGTGTCCACCATGAACAGCGCCGGGTGCTTGGCGGCATCGATGGCGCGCCGCACCTCGTCGATGCGCGAGGTGGCCCCCGTCGAGGTCTCGTTGTGCACCACGCACACGGCCTTGATGGTGTGCCCCTTGTCCTCCCGCAGCCGCGCCTCGATGGCGCCCGCGTCGGCGCCGCTGCGCCAGTCGGAGGCGATGAACTCCGGCTGCAGGGCGAGCTTCAGGCTCATGTTCCGCCACAGGGTGGCGAAGTGGCCGGTCTCGTACATCAGCACCTTGTCGCCAGGGGAGAGCGTGTTGAGCAGCGCCGCCTCCCACGCTCCGGTGCCGGAGGAGGGATAGATGAACACCGGGCTCGCGGTCTTGAAGACGGTCTTGATGCCGGAGAGCACCTTCAGCCCCAGCACCTTGAACTCGGGCCCGCGGTGATCGATCACCGGCATGTCCATGGCGCGCAGGATGCGGTCCGGCACCGGCGTCGGCCCCGGGATCTGCAGGAAATGGCGTCCGGCGCGGCGGGGGGTGTTGGACATCAGGGGCTCTCTCGACAATTGGCTGCAATGGCGTCTGGGCCGCAATAGCGATAGCGTATTGCGCCGTGCTGTGGAACGACAACATCGGCGACGGCATCTTGGGAGGACCGGCGTGATTACGACCCCCCGCCTCGTTCTCCGCCCTTGGCGACAGAGCGATCGTCCTTTGTTCGCCGAGCAGAACGCGGACCCCGAGGTTATGCGATTTCTGGCTGGGGTGCTCTCGAGGCCGCAGAGTGATGCATATGTGGAGCGGGCGGAACAGCATTTTGCCGCGAATGGCTATTGCAAGTGGGCCGTGGAGGCACCTGGTGTCAGCCCTTTTATCGGCGCTGTCGGGCTCACGAGGGTGAAGTTCGACGCGTCGTTCACGCCGGCGGTCGAGGTCGCCTGGCGTCTCAATCGTCGTTTCTGGGGCTTCGGCTATGCCACCGAAGCGGCTCGGGCATCGATCGAGGATGGCTTCTACCGGGTTGGCTTGAGTGAAATCGTAGCGATGACGGTGGTTGGCAATGTTGCTTCGCTTCGGGTCATGGAACGACTGGGTATGACCCGTTCAATCGGGTTCGATCATCCGCATTTTTCGGCCGACAGCCCATTGCGCCGGCACGTCTTGTATCGCGTGCAACAGCCGGCCCGCAGTCAGGCTAATCGCTAGAACGCTAGCGTGGCGGATTGCAAAGCAGGGCGAGCCCACTTGCGCGCGGTGCGTCGAACCGGCAATACCGACCAATGCCTCAGACCAAAGCAGACCCTGTCTCCCATCGCCTCGCCGAGCGCCTGCGCCGCGAGCTGGAGGGCGAGGTGCTGTTCGACGCGTTCAGTCGCGGGCGCTACTCCACGGACGCGTCGCACTACCAGATCGAGCCGCTGGGCGTGGTGGTCCCGCGCACCGAC
>VBAB01000573.1 GCA_005888525.1 Alphaproteobacteria bacterium | reverse complement strand
AGTTCAAGGGCGGGCCGTTCGGCGAGCCCAAGTATTTCGGTGATGGGGTGGCCATCGCCGTCAACCGCGAAGACCCTCAGCTCAAGCTGCTCATCAATGCGGCGCTCAAGCGCATGCGCGAGAGCGGCCGATACGAGGAGCTGGTGCTGCGGTATTTCCCCTTGCGAGCGTTCTGATCGGAGGACCATGTTTCCCGCCAAAGAGAAGCTCAACATCTGCTTCGCCCACGGCGCTTATCAGATGGCCGCCCGCTTTGCGGCCCGCGGCACCGGCATCGCCCATTTTCAGGTCTGGAAGCCCGACGAATACGCCGCACGGGTCGCGGAGGCCGACGTGGTGGTGGCGTCGATGATGTGGAGGAACGATCTGGTGCCGCAGGCCAAGCGCCTCAAGTTCGTCCAGTCGATCAGCGCCGGCATCGACCAGTACGACCAAAAGGTGATGCGCGAGCACGGCATCCGCTTGGCCAACGCCGCCGGCGTCAATGCCCACGCTGTTGCCGAGCACGCCATGGCCCTGATCCTGGCGCTCAAGCGGCACATCCACACCGGCCGAGACAACCAGGCGGCCAAGGTCTGGCGCGGCATGATCTCCGATATCCCGGCGCGCGAGGACGAGCTCGGCGGCAAGACCCTGCTGGTCGTCGGCCTGGGGCGCATTGGCTCGCGGCTCGCCAAGCTCGCCAAGGCGTTCGATCTGAGGGTGGTGGCGACGCGGCGCGATGCGAGCCGGGGCGGGGAGGGAGCGGACGCCGTTCACGGACACGATCGGTTGGCCGAGCTGCTCCCCGCCGCCGACATGGTGGTGCTCACCTGCCCGCTGACGCCCCAGACCACCAACCTGATCGATGCCAAGGCGCTCGCCCTGATGAAGCCGACGGCGCACCTCATCAACGTGGCGCGCGGGCGCGTCGTCGACGAGGACGCCCTGATCCGCGCCCTGCAGGAGAAGCGCATTGCCGCCGCCGGCCTCGACGTCACGCGCGAGGAGCCGCTGCCGGCCGCATCTCCGCTCTGGGAGATGAAAAACGTCCTGATCACGCCGCACACCGCCGGCGAGACGCAGCGCTACGAGGACGGCGTCATCGACCTGCTGCTGGAGAACCTCGACCGCCTCTGGCGCGGCGAGACGGCGCTCAAGAACCAGATTATCTGACTTCTTCCTCTCCCCACTGAAGAGTGGGGAGAGGAGAGAGGCGGCTACTTCGCTTTCGGCGGCAGGGCCGACTTCACCAGCGGGTTCTTGCAGCCGGCAAGGTATTTGGCATCGAGGTCGGCGAACTCGGGCTCGCCGGATTTGACGACGCGGGCCTTGAGGAGCGCGGTCTTGTCGGGCGGGTTCTTCGCCACGAACACGTGCGGAGAGTTGCAGGTGAAGAGCATGAAGCCGCGCGTGTCTTTCTGCGCGGCCTGGCGCGAGGCGTCCCCGTAGCGGTAGATGCGCTCACCCTTATCGTCCTTGACCACCACGTAGGAGAGGCCGGTCCCGGCCGTGTAGGCCTGCCGGAACGGCGCCAGGTCCGGGTCGGCTGCAGGCGGGTCGGCGGCGAAGGCGGCCGTTGCGGCAAGCATGGCGACGATGGGCACAGCGATGGCAAGTTTTCTCACGTTTCTCTCCTTGGCAGACGGCGGATGGATACGAACGGTCTGACGCACAGATGGCCCCGCCGCCCGGCCGGCGCAAGCGGCTCCGGCCAAGTGCCACACGCCAACCCCGAATATTGCGGGCCACGACGCTGCCGCAGTCGATGTTCATTCGCCTCGCCGATGCGGCGCTGTCGGAGCAGACCGGACCACGCTATGCGGCCAGCCGTTTCCAGCCCTGCCGCGCCCTGGGTTTGCGCGGGCGCGCAAAAGGGCTAGTTTGCCGCGGCGCGGCGGCCATAGCGTCGGCGCTAGAGCGAGATCGTTCCTGATGGAAGCACTGGGGCTTCCATCCAGGAACGTGAATCTCGCTCTAAGACTCAATAAGTGGAGCAGGATTCACGCTTCAGCCTCGACGTTGCATTCGAGGCGATGTGGTTCATCTGAAGCGATCCTGCTCTAGGGAGCCCACAATGCGCGAGCGCCTGCACTTTCTGCTGCTCAACATCGGCCACTTCCTCGACCACCTGTTCACGCTGATCTTCGCCACGGTAGCGGCGCTGGCGCTGTATCGCGAGTGGGGGCTCGGCTATGCCGACCTGCTGAAATACGCCACGCCCGGCTTCTTCGCGTTCGGCGTGTTCGCGCTGCCCGCCGGCTGGCTTGCCGACAACTGGAGCCGCGAGGACATGATGAGCACGTTCTTCATCGGCATCGGGCTCGCCTCGATTGTCACGGCCTTCGCGCGCACGCCGCTCGAGCTCGCGCTCGGCCTGTTCGTGGTCGGCGTGTTCGCCGCCATCTATCATCCCGTCGGTCTCGCCATCGTGGTGGAGAAGTGGAAGAACACGGGCATGCGCATCGCCGTCAACGGCGTGTGGGGCAATCTCGGCGTCGCCAGCGCGGCGCTGATCACGGGCTATTTCATCGACCACGGCGGCTGGCGCATGGCGTTCATTCTGCCGGGCGTGATCTCCATCCTGATCGGCATCGCCTACACGGGCCTGATGTGGCGCGAGATCGTGCAGCCAAAAGCGAAGGCGAAGGTGAAAGCCGCCGCGCGCGTGCTGCCGGCCGACGTCAAGGCATTGCTGTTCCGCGTGTCGATGATCGTGTTCCTCACCACGGCGGTGTCGAGCATCGTCTTCCAGTCGACGACATTCGCGCTGCCCAAAGTGTTCGACGAGCGCCTGGGCGGCATCAGCGTGTCGGCGACGGCGCTGGGCGGGCTGGCGTTCTTCGTGTTCGCGCTGGGCTCCATGGGCCAGCTCGTGGTCGGCCACTTCCTCGACCGGCTGGGTCCGCGCACCGTGTTCATCGCCGCGGCCTCGATGCAGGTGGTGTTCTTCGCCATCATGCCCGGGCTCTCCAACTGGGCGGCGCTCGCGTGCGCCATGGCCTTCATGCTCGCCGCCTTCGGCCAGATCCCGATCAACGACTACATGATCGGGCGCCTGGCGGAGGGCGAATGGCGGGCACGCATCTACGGCGTGCGCTACGTCGTGAGCTTCACGGCGTTGGCGGCGGCGCTGCCGCTGATCGCCTTCGTGTACGAGAACTGGGGCTTCGATGCGCTGTTCCGCGTGCTGGCGGTTTCCGCCGCGGTGATCCTCGGCGCCGTGCTCATGCTGCCGCAGCGCCTGCCGCGCGCGCAGCCCGTGCCGGCTTGATGGCGGTGTCAGACCCTTCGGGTCTGACACCAAGGCAAAACCGCCTCTTGGAGCAATGGTGTCAGACCCGGAGGGTCTGACACCTACGCGCGCGTCGCGAACGCCGCGACCGCGTCGGCGGCGGCGGCGAGGTTGCCCTTGCGGGTGAAGCCGGAGCCGCCGCGCGGCCCCAGGTCGTGGTCGCCATCGTTTGCCCAGTGGAAGCGGATCGCCGGCGACAGGCCGTAGCCCTCCACCTCAGAGCGAGTGCCGAAAGGATCGCGCTCGCCCTGCACGATCAGCGCCGGACAGGCGAGCGCGGTGAGGTGCGCCGTGCGCAGCTGCTGCGGCTTCTT
>VBAB01000572.1 GCA_005888525.1 Alphaproteobacteria bacterium | reverse complement strand
GGGCTTTGCCGAGCCGCCGATCCCGACAGAGCCCATGAGGCGGCAGGCGCGCTCATCAACGCCAATCTCGGCATGGCCGTCCTGGTCTCGCTCGTCCACTCGGTCGCTATGATCGCGGTGGGCGGAACCTCGGCATGGCTGGTTTACCGCTACCTGGGTCTCAAGTTCGTGTCTCGCAGCTGGTTCAATCTCGACGCGACTTGGGCGCTCAGTCTCGTCCTGGTGGGCTCTCTATCGCTTGCGTTCACCTTATCTAGCCGGCTTTGAGCTGTACTGTGATTGTCCGGACCTCGTGGGGTAAGATGCTCTGCCGTCCTCACGATGGCTGTGGCAAACTCCACCAGCGGCACGCGGGCACTCGGGACGGTGTATCGGTCGATTTTCGCAGCGCATAGGACTTCAAGACATCAATGGAGCGCCTCGCCACCATGACGACAACAAGTGACGTCCCTCCTGTCGATGTCGTTGCAAGCAAGAGCGAACGACTGGATTTCCTGAAGCAAGTCATCGGCTTCAACGAGGCCAACGTTCGGTCCTATGATGTCAAGGCGCAGATTTCACTGGCGGCGTTTGTCCTATCAGGCAACCCGCTTATCGCCATTATCAATACCGCATGCGCGCAGGATGCAGTGCGCCGTTTGCTCGTCATTACGCTGGTTGTCTTCATTGCAACGATCCTGACGTATCTCTGGGTTCTTTGGCCGACGCCTCCGCCACAAGAGCGGTTGACCGAAGGATTAGGTGCGCAAGGTCTGTTCTATCTGCACGATCCGCTGAATATGGGCGGCACCGCCTATTTCGACCGGCTCAAGACCCTTGTGCTCGAGCCCGAGCTGACGGCCGAGGTGCTGAAGTTGTCCTTCATCCGCAAGACAAAGGCGCGTCGCTTCAGGTTTGCGCTGATCGTTACGCTGATCGCCTACGTCGTGGTGGCGGTAGCCTTTTTCGCCGTCGGCAGGTGCGCCTTCTGAAACTCGGGTTTCAGCCGAGACGAATATCCAGTCACGCATGCTCGCAACGAGGTCTGCGCCGTGATCCCCGATGGCAAGCCAACCGTCCTGATCGTCGACGACACACCGGACAACGTCCAGCTCCTGAGCGAGGTGCTCGGGGTCGACTATCGTACGAAGGCGGCGACAAACGGCAATCGCGCGCTCAAGATCGCCTTCTCCGACGATCCGCCCGACCTCATCCTGCTCGACGTCATGATGCCGGACATGGATGGCTTCGAGGTCTGCAAGCGCCTGAAGGAGAACCCGACCACTCAGCGTGTGCCGGTGATCTTCGTGACCGCAATGAATGAGGTGGGAGATGAGCAGAAGGGCTTCGCCGTCGGCGCGGTAGACTACATCACCAAACCGATCAGTCCGCCTATCGTGCTGGCCCGTGTTCGCACGCATCTCACGCTTTACGAGCAGGCCCGCAAGCTCGAAGAGAGGGCCGCCGAGCTTGCCGACTTCAACCGCACCTTGGAGCAGCGGGTTTCCCAGGGCATCGGCGAGCTCGACCGGCTCGGCCGGCTCAAGCGGTTCTTCTCGCCTGCCGTCGCCGACCTGATTCTGTCGGGAAGTGCAGATGACCCGTTGAAAACGCGCCGCCGCGAGATCGTCGTCGTCTTTCTCGACCTGCGCGGGTTCACCACTTTCACCGAGACGGCCGACCCGGAGGAGGTGATGGCGGTGCTCGGTGATTTCCATGCCGCCATGGGCGAGCTCGTCATGGCACACGGCGGCACGCTGGAGCGTTTCGCAGGCGACGGCATCATGATCTTTTTCAACGATCCGGTGCAGGTGCCCAACCCCGCCGCTCGAGCGGCGACCATGGCGCTCGCCATGCAGCAGCGCGCCGCCGACCTGACGGAATCCTGGCGAAAACGCGGGTACAATCTTGCGCTCGGTATCGGCATCGCCCAGGGCTACGCGACCATTGGGTCGATCGGTTTCGAGGGTCGGCGCGACTACGGGGCGATTGGAAATGTGACCAATCTCGCTGCCCGCTTGTGCGGCGAGGCGAAAGGCGGGCAGATCCTGCTCAGCCAGCGCGTGAAGGCTGGACTGGACGACGTGCTCGAGACGGTCTCGGTCGGCGAGCTGACGCTGAAAGGCTTCCATAAACCGGTGCCTGCCTTCGAGATCGCCTCACCGGGTACCCGATCGGCGTCCAAACGTAACCGCATCAAGAAAGAGCCGCCGCAATGATTGCGCAGGACGTGCTTCCGGGCCTCGATCAGCTGAGCGAGGGATTTGCGATCTTCGATCGCGAGCTGCGGCTAGTCTTCTGCAACAAGCCGTTTTGCGACCTGCGCGGCTATCCCGAGGCGCTCTGTCAGCCTGGCGTGACGCTGGCCGAGCTGTTCTTGCACAACGCGACGCGCGGCGACTACGGGCCCGGGTTGCCCGAGGAGCAGGTCGCCGAGCGGATCAAGACTGTGAGCAATCGTGCCCCGCAGGACGTCGAGGTCGAATTGATCGGCGGCCGTAAGGTCCTCGCCCGCTACCGACCGGTGTCGAACGGCTGCCTGTTGCTCACTTACGAGGATATCACCGGCATCCGTCGCATCGAAGTCACCCTCAAAGAAGAAGAGGAGCGCTACAAGCTCGTCACACGCGCGGTGAGCGAGGGTGTCTACGACTGGACGGTCGGCACGGACCTGTTGAACGTCTCCGACCGTTTGAAATCCCTGTTTGATTTTGCGCAGATCGTTGTTCGCTCGAGCGAATGGTTCGATCGCCTCCATCCAGACGATGCCGCCGGCTACAGGACGGCCTTGCGCACGCTGTTCAAGGGTGAGCAGGGCCGGCTGCAGCACGAGTACCGCATCAGGATCCGCAGCGGTGAGTACCGCTGGGTGCGTGATCAGGCGATCGCTCTGCGCCGCCCCGACGGCCGCGTATGGCGTTTGGTCGGTGCGGTGAGCGACATAACCGATGAGAAAAATCGCGAAGGGGAGCTGCGGCAGGCCCGCGATCACGCCGTCG
>VBAB01000571.1 GCA_005888525.1 Alphaproteobacteria bacterium | reverse complement strand
TTCAGGCTGGTATTTCGATTGACTATCACTCGGCGCCGGAGCGAGAAGCATGGCGCCCGCGCTTGCGCGCGAAGCCGCCCTCTTCAGGAGGATTCTCAGGAAATGCCAAGCGACAGTAGCAGTCAGCCGACCAAGCCGCCGTCGGTGATCGAGGCCTGATCGTCTTCGCCTGAGACGCTCACCCGATTACCCGCGGCGGCGGCATTCGAGGTGAGCCATGACCGACTCCGACCAGAACGGCCGCGTGCCCGAGAGCGTGCTCGAGGCAGAGCCAAAGGATATCGCCGAGTTCCTGGCGACCTATCGCGCCGCCGACGCCGCCGAGGCGCTCAACAGCCTCGATCGCAGCGTGGCGGCACGGGTGCTGGAAGCAATGCCCGTACCGACTGCCATCCAGATCCTGAATGAGCCGCATCTCGATCAGGCCGCAGAGTTGATCGGGCTCATGCCGATCGACTGCGCGCCGGCCATTCTCGTCGGCCTCCATCCGGACCGGCGCGCCGACATTTTTCGCGAGCTGCCGGAGACAATACGCCAACCGCTGAAAGCCCGGCTTCCTCAGCCGATACGCGAGACGCTGGATCAGCTCCTGAGCTATCCGCCGCAATCGGCCGGCGGTCTCATGACGACCGATTTCGTGAGCGTTCCTGCCGATTGGACCGTCGAGCGGACGCTAAATCACATTCACGCTGCCGGTAGGAGCAAAGAGATCGTCTACACGGTTTGCGTGCTGGATCCGGATACGAAACGCCTCCTCAAAGTCATTGCGCTCTGGCGCCTAGTCACCAGCGATGCCAAGGCGACCGTTCTCGATGCGGCGCGGCCCTACAAGCCCATTACGGTCTCGCCGCTGACGGACCGTGAGGAAGTGGCCAGGCTTCTGTCCAAGTACAACCTCCTGGCGGTGCCGGTGCTGGCCGAAGATGGCCACGTGCTCGGCATCGTCACGGTCGACGACGTGATCGATGCCATCATCGCCGAAGGCACGGAGGACGTGCAGAAGTTCGGCGGCCTGGAGGCGCTCGACGAGCCCTATCTGAAGATCAATTTCCTGACCATGATCCGCAAGCGCGCGGGCTGGCTTTGCGCCCTGTTCCTGTCCGAGATGCTCACCGCCAGCGCCATGCAGTACTACCAAGTCGAGCTCGAGAAGGCGATCGTGCTGACCCTGTTCATCCCGCTGATCATGAGTTCCGGCGGCAACTCGGGATCGCAGGCCACCTCGCTCATCATTCGCGCGCTGGCGCTGCGCGAGATCACGCTGAAAGACTGGTGGCGCATCGCGTCGCGTGAGCTGCCGGCGGGGCTGACGCTGGGTGCCATTCTCGGCGTCATCGGCGTCACGCGGATCGTGCTCTGGCAGCGCCTGGGCCTGTATGACTACGGCACCTACTGGCTGCTCGTCGCCTTGACCGTGGGCCTTGCTCTGACTGCCATCGTCACGTTCGGCTCGATGGTCGGCTCGATGCTGCCTTTCCTCCTCAAGCGATTGGGGTTCGATCCGGCTACCGCCTCCGCGCCGTTCGTTGCCACCCTCGTCGACGTCACAGGCTTGGTGATCTATTTTTCCGTCGCCTACATGATGCTGCGCGGCACGCTTCTGTGAGCGGTGGTTTTGAAGAAAATCGGTCGGATCAGCGCGCCGGCACCGGCAACTCCATCGTCTGCCGCCCTCCGGCAGCCGCAAGCTTGAACGCATCGGGGCGCACGAACAGGAAGCGCGCCCGCGTATTGCGCACCGCCCAGAACAGCAGCAGCGCGCCGATCACGCCGGCAGCGGTCACCGCCAGTGCCGTCAGGTCGGCGAGCCGTAGGGGCGCGAGCTTCACGAGCAGGACGCGTGTCGGGCCCATGAACACGGCGAATGCCAGGTAGATGACGATGGAGTTGCGGCCGCAGTAGGCGAGCGCATCGCCCCACCCGCTGCGGGCGAGCAGCACGCTGAACGCGATCACGGCCAGCACGCCGGCATAGGCGAACGGCAGGTCGGACCAGGCGGCGAGGGCGATGCCGGAATCCACCGCCAGCCAATTGAGCCAGGCCCAGGCAACAAGCGCAGGCGCCAGCAGGAGGCCGGGATAGCTCCAGATGCGGCCCGCCAGGGCCAGCACCAGCGGTGCCGCCGCGTAGCCGGTATAGAAGAACACGAAGCGGTCGGCGAACTCGTCGATCACGAGCCAGCCGGTATGCGGCGCCAGCACATGCATCAGCGCGGCGCCGGCGAGGACGATCGGCTTCGGCACGCCCTGCAGAAGCTTGGTGACGATGAAGAACACGGCCAGCAGATAGATGAACCACAGCGTCCCGAAGGGCTGGACATAGCTCAGCAGGTATTGGCCCGCGGTGCCGTTCAGCCCCAGCTCGTGCGCCATTCCGGGCGCCTTCATCGCGAACTGGATGTTGACCCACAGCACATAAAAGTAGGCGAAATGGACGACCTTGGTGTCGAGGTAAGCCCGCCACGGCCGGTCGATGCGCGCGGTCAGGAACAGCCCGGAGATGAGGAAGAAGTCCGGCATGCGGAACGGCCGGGCCCATTCGATGAAGGCGTGCAGGGATGTCTCGGCGCCGATGGCCCTCTCCACCCCCAGCGTCGAGTGCATCATGACGACAAGGATGATGCAGATGCCTTTGGCGACATCCACCCAATCCAACCGACCCTGTTGCAGACTTGAAGCCATGCTGCTGCACCACAATGAGACGTCGCGAGCCCTGCGTGGGCAATCAGCAGCAAGATGCGTTCCAGCCCTGCCGCTGACGCCGG
>VBAB01000570.1:3543-4060 GCA_005888525.1 Alphaproteobacteria bacterium | reverse complement strand
GTTTGCCAGCGCCCGTGGCGACGGCGCCGGACGCATTAGCTGAGGCCTTGCGGCAGGGCACCGCCCAGGTCATCGACCTGCGCCCTGCCATGAGCTATCGCGCCGGGCACATCCCGCAGGCCCGCTGGTCGATCAGGCCGCGCATTGCCGCGGCGGTCGCGGATACCTCGAAGACTGTGGTACTTGTTGTCGATGAGCCGGTTGTGGCAGCACTCGCCGCGCTCGATCTCGCCGAAGCCGGCTGCAAGGATGTCCGCCTGCTGGCGGGCGGCCACGATGCTTGGCGCGCCGCCGGCCTGACCGTTGTCGCCACGCCCGACGACCCGCCCGATGCCGACTGCATCGACTTCCTGTTCTTCACCCACGGCCGGCACGAGGGCAACGCGGAAGCCGCGCGCCAGTACCTGGCCTGGGAGATCGGCCTCGTCGGCCAGCTCGACGCGCAGGAGCGCGGCGTGTTCCGCATCACGTAACCTGCGCAGATGCGACGTGCGGCGTTACTGATCTCGAGCTGACT
>VBAB01000570.1:0-3524 GCA_005888525.1 Alphaproteobacteria bacterium | reverse complement strand
GGACGAACCGGATGCGGCGTTACTGATCTCGAGCTGACTCCGACGCGTTGAAATTGCTGCGTTGCAATGTGGTGACGACAAGCGTGTTTGGCACCAAGGTAGCAGCCTGTGTCGCTCCATTCGGACTTGAAAGAGCGTTCCGCCTGCACAGGAGCCGCAAGCAGATGCCGCAGGGATGTCGCCTACCTGAGCTCGGCTGGCGTGAGCTTGTCCTCCGCTACGGCGACACTTACAGTTGCCCCATAGATATCGCTGACAAACAAACATCCGTATCTGGGAGGAAACAAAATGGCTCGTGTTACTCGCCGCAAGTTCCTCAAAGCGTCGGGCGTCGGCGCACTGGCTGCCAAGACGGGCGGCATGGCCGGCATTCTGGCGGCCAGCAAAGCGCCCGCTTACGCGCAGGCTACAACCGTGCACTGGTTGAAGTGGGCGGACTTCGTTCCCGCTGGCGACCAGATTCTGCGTGAATCGATGCTGGCGGAAGCCGAGAAGGCGCTTGGCTTCACGATCAAGCTCGAGACCATCGGCCTCAATGACCTCCAGGCGCGTGCAACGGCGGCGATCCAGACCGGTGCCGGGCCCGACATCATCATGATCTTCGACAACAAGGCGCAGCTTTATGCCGATAGCGTGGCCGACGTGTCGGCCGTCTGCGAAGCGATTGGCTCCGCGCAGGGCGGCTACTACGACCTCGCCAAGGCCAACACACACGATGGCAACAAGTGGATTGCCGTGCCCTATTGCATTATCGGCGCCATGGTCGCCTATCGCAAATCGTGGTTCGACGAGATCGGCGTCACCAAGTTCCCGGAGACCTGGGAGGAGTATCGGGACGCGGGCAAGAAGCTCAAGGCCAAGGGCCATCCTCTCGGGCAGACCCTCGGTCACACCGTGGGCGACGCCCCGGCATTCGCCTACCCCTACTTGTGGTCATGGGGTGGCCGCGAAGTCGAGGCTGACGGCAAGACGGTCAACCTCAACTCGAAAGAGACGATCGAGTCGGTGAAGTTCATGACGGCCTTCTGGAAGGAGGCTCACGACGAGGGCGGCCTTGCGTGGGACGACTCCAACAACAACCGCGCCTTCCTGTCGGGCACGATCAGCGCCACGCTCAATGGCGCCTCCATCTACATCGAAGCCTTGCGCAAGCCTGATCAGTACAAAACCGACAAGGGCGCGCAGTTGAAGACGGACATCGTCCACGCACCATTGCCCAAGGGCCCAGCTGGCCAATTCGGAGTGCATCCCTTCCAGTGCATGATGGTGATGGGCTATTCGAAAAATCAGAAGCAGGCGATGGAGTTCCTGAAGTGGTTCCACTCGCCCGCGGTCTATGACAAGTGGTTCAATGTGCAGAAGGGGTTCGCCACCGGTCCCACCAAGCAGTGGGAGAACCACAAGATGTGGGAGGAGGATCCGATAATGGCCCCCTACCGCGTCGCACCCCGGCTCGGGCGTGTCTATGGCCATGCGGGCCCGGCGGGACGGAAGGCTGCCGAAGTGCTCTCCAAGTACATCATTGTCGACATGTATGCCAAGGCCGTCCAAGGCATGTCTGCCGAAGATGCGGTGAAGTGGGCCGACGGCGAGGTGCGCAAAGTTTACGGCTGATCGATATGGACTGACTGGAGCAGCGGGTGAATTCGTTGCCGGCAAGAACTCACCGTTCTGCTGTGTGACTTCACCTGCTGGCTGTAGACCGCACACGCTGCAGCGGAGGTGCCGATGGGACCCCTGCCGGTCCTCGGCTAGGCGCATCGTTTCGGGCGGTATCGATAATTCTTGCCTGGCGGCATCGTGCAGCAGCCGTAGATGTCCGAACACTATTTGTGCTGATAATAGGGTTCGCCAGGGATTGTCTGGGCGAGTCCATCGAGGAAGAGGGCAACTACGCGGCACGACTGAAGAGTAACGTCATCATTGCCCTTGTTACGATTGAGCTCAGACTCGAGCTCCATGACCGTCGCGTCATATTTCTTCGTCCCTTCACGCAAGCACACTGAGTCTTGGTCGCGCGCCGACATGAGCTGCACGACGTTGCCCGCCAGCGTGTACATCTCGCGTCCACGCATGGTCAGTTGGTACGTAGGGCACGCGCCATCCCGAAACTTCTCCATCATTAGCTTGGCGACCACGGCCGCATAACAGGTCGAGGATGGCCACATCTGTGCCTGTGTCGGCGAACCCCAGCCAACCGCCAACAGCAGTGTCAAGACCTGCGCCGATATCGGCAGAAACATGAGCACTCCGTTCAAAAATGATAGCCCGATTGTCGGGCGAGCTGGTGGTCCGCCACGGTGGCGGCTGATGATCGACCGCTCAGTCGTCGTCCGATGCTGGCACATGTCTCCCGTGCGCTGGGCTGCGCAGTTCCAGACGCATGCGAGCGAGATGTCGGCGCGGGCGGCTACTTCGCCTTGATGTTGGAGCGCTTGACGTGGTCGAGGTTCTTGCCCTCGATGCGGATGAGCTTCACCGGGGCTTTGCGGTCGGGTGAGTGTACGGCGCCGACGTCGTAGAGGTGCGCGTCGCCGGGGTTCATGGCGTAGGTCTTGACCGGCTCGACCAGGGATGGCTCCTCCCCCTGGCCCTTCTTGACGATCCGCCAGTCCGTCATCTCGGTGACGCCCGAGGCTTGTCCGTAGATGGCCCAGCTCGAACCGTGATCGTGCGGTGAGCCATGGGCCGGGCCGCTGTAGACGTGACCGCAAATGCAGAAGCCCAGCTCCGGGTCCTCGTACAGCACCTCGCGCGGATGGGCGCCGGGCGCACGGTCCTTCAGGTGGGTGGCAACCAATGTCTTGTCGGTGAGCGCCTTCGACACGTAGCCGCACACCTTCTCCTTGGCGGCGGGCCCGGCGTCGGCCTTCAGAGTCTCACGGATGTCGGCGGCGAGCTGCGTCAGAGAGTACGTCATCGATCAAGTCTCCATTCGATGGACCGACGCTAAGGTCGGCGGGCCATGCCCTGGTTGGCTATTCGGGGAACCAGGCTACCATACATGCGGAATGCAGCGCACCAGGCCTACTTCCCCTCCTGCACTATCCCGTCGGCGATCTTCTCGGCCGTCATGAGGGTGGGGAAATTGGTGTTGGCGCAGGGGACGAGGGGGAAGATCGAGGCATCGACGACCCGTAGGCCTTCCACGCCGCGCACCCGGCCCTGCGCATCGGTGACGGCCATGGGGTCGCCGTCGGCGCCCATGCGGCAGCTGCAGGAGGCGTGCCACACGCCGATCGCCGCCTTGCGCACGAACGCCTCGCAGGCCTCGTCGTCGCCCATCACCTCCTCGAACTTGAAGCCCTCGGTGATGAAGTTGCGGATGAGATAGGTCCGCAGCGCCGCCGGCCCGTCGAGCAACCTGCCGGCGATACCGGTGATGAGCTTGTTGCGGGCATTGACGACGCCGACCGAGCGCACGCGCTCGGAGTAGCTGGCGGGGAACGGGTCCGAGGTGGCGGCCTGCATGGCCGGCATGGTGTAGAGCTTCCCGAGCATGCGGAAGGCCTCCATCAGCCGCT
>VBAB01000569.1 GCA_005888525.1 Alphaproteobacteria bacterium | reverse complement strand
CGCTTGTGAAGACTACAATTGTGTTTGCTGATAGCTCGTGATCGTCCAGCGCTCGCAGCACTCGCCCAATGTTGGCATCCAGGCTCTGCACCATTTTAGCGTATGTCTCCTGGGTACCTCCGTCGCGATGCCTAATGTCCCGAACTCGCTTCGATTCGGCCTCGTCGTCCGGTCCCTCCCATGGCCAATGCGGCGCCGTGAAATGGAGGCTCAGCAGAAAGGGCTCTTTCGACTTCGCGTATCCCTCGATCGTCTGAATTGCGCGATCGCCGAGCAGGTCCGTCATGTAACCGTGCCGCTCGACCGGCACCTCTTCCTCATGGAGCTGATATGCCAGCTCGCCGCTGCGTGACGCGTCAGAACCGTGATTAAAATAATCGGCACAGCAGCCGTATATTCCGAAAAAATGATCGTAGCCGCTTTTGAGCGGGCTGAAATCCGGCAGGAAGCCGAGGTGCCATTTACCGACTAGCGTCGTCTTGTAGCCCGCCTTCCTGAGTAGTGATGGCAATGTCGGGTGGCTGGGAGGCAAGCCAATGTCCTTCGGGGTTGCCGGTACAATTGGCTCTTCCAATCCGACAGGAAGACGACATTGATAGCGTCCGGTGATCAGCGCCGTGCGCGTCGTCGAGCAGTCAGGGGAATTGGAATAGGCTTGGGTGAATCTTGTGCCCTCAAGCGCTAGACGATCGATATTTGGCGTTGTGTAGTCGCGCTGGCCATAGCAACTCACATCCGCGAAGCCTAAATCATCCGCCAGAATAAAAACGATATTGGGCTTGCTTCCTTGGGCGGCAACGCGGTCCGCAGTTGCGAAAGCTAATGCGCCGGCGGCGCCAGCGAACACATCACGGCGCGATACGTGCGTGTGGAATGACATTGGATTTCTTCCCGTTCGGCGCATCACCAAAGTGCTAGGATACCCGCGAACGGGACAACCAGGCATCTTGGTAATGATCAGGAAATTTCGCACATCCCGATCGCAGTCCGATCATCAGGTTACCACAGCGCTACTGTGATGTGGTAGGGATGCATTGTCGGGTTACGGCCCCAAGCTGACATGACCCCTCAAGCCTTCAAAGCGCCCAAGACAAAATCCGCTCGCTCCGCAGGTCCGATTTTCGGCAGCAACACGACCTCATATCCGAGGAGCGGGTAAACCTCGATTAAGCGCTCGTGTTCCAGGACGGCTTCATCGAACCGATGACGCCGCTCAGGATCTTTGGCGTATATTTCCGGCCAAGGCGGTGTGATGAACACGCGCTCATGATAGCGGTGCGCATCTCCCAGAATGGTCAGTGCCGGTTCGCCTGTCATGTGCTGAAGCGCTGCAGCGGCGTCAACCAATCCCCTGTCGAAGAACACCCAACCACGCAGCCGGCTTGCCGCAGCGCGGTCGGCGACGGCTAGCTCGATGGCGCGGCGCGCGAACGCTACGCCGTCTACCCAAGGAAGTGCAGCGCCCTCGCCCTCAAGTTCCTCCTTGACGATTCGTCGACCCGGCTCATCCACAATTGCATAGCCGCGCTTAGCAAGCTCGATAAGCAGCGTTGACTTGCCGCCGCCAGAGCATCCAGAAATCACCACAAAATGTTGCACTTTGGAGCTCTCATCTTTGGGTCGGAAGCGGCCATGTCGCTCAGCGCGACTGCTCTTGGCCAGTGCGCGCCGCCTGGCACTCTGACAAGTCGGACTGGTTCATTTCGAAGCGGCGCCATCGTCGTGCCCGCTGGCGTCATGACCGCATATGGCCCCCAAGCGGACATCTAATGCGGTCTGATCGATGTCTGCTTTCGATTGGATCGTGTTGCAAAAGTCGAAAGTTGCAGGGCGCCGAATTTTTCGCGAAAACACACAACGGGAAGCAATCGCCGATTCGTGTAACCTCAGCTTTGCCGTCAGCGCGGATTTATTGCTAGCCGCGATGTCGGAATCGAGCGCCAGGATGCGCTAGGAGGTGGGCGAACTGCATCGTAACCCTTCGCAAGCGATTTTTTTCTGTCGCAACTCGTGCAGGCTGCAGTGATGCGGTAGCATGTACCTCGCGGTCATTTTGGCAATGTGTTCGCGCTGCCCCGCGCGCGGGCGACGAGAGGGCGTGCAAAGCGGCGGCGTGAGAGGTTTTCCGATGAGCGGCTGACGCCGATAAGCGGGCTGCACCATGAACGACTCCCTCGACAATCCCGTCTGGAATGCGCTGGTCGGCCCTCACTCGCGGTTCGCCCTCGGCAGAGGACAGGCGCGCCATTATCCAAGAGAGATGGCGCCATTTTCGGCGATCGCACGTGCCGATGATAAAGCCTACGCGGACTTGGCAATGGATCTGCCAAACGGGCTCGAGGCTCGACTCTTTCGACCAACAGATGAGCCGCTGCCGAACGGGTGGATTGGAATAGATGCGTTTCCGATGCTCCAAATGGTCATGCACCGCTTGCCTAGCGAGGTGCCCTCAACTCCGCAGCCGGTCGATCTGTCTATTCACGACCGAGCCTCGCTGCTGGAGCTTGCGCAAGTTGCGAAGCCAGGGCCTTTTGGGTCACGTACGGTGGAGCTCGGTACGTTTATCGGTGTCCGCGATAACGGGCGCCTTGTCGCAATGGCCGGCGAGCGCATGCGGATTTCTGGGTATGTCGAGCTTAGCGCTATCGCTACTCACCCGGAAGCCCGTGGCCGTGGTTTGGCCCGTTCGTTGACTTACTGTCTGGCGAACCGAGCTTTTGCGCGAGGAGAAACGCCATTCCTGCACGTACGCGTCGAGAACACATCCGCGGTTTCGGTGTACAGACGGCTTGGCTTTGAGATTCGCCGCAAGATTTGGGTTCTTTGGCGGAAGCCTGCACCCGGAGCTGCGCCATGAAGCAGGCGCACCAACCGTCTGCGGTGCAGACTCGGATGATCAAAGTGGGTGATGCTAATCTCGAGTGCTCGTTAAGGGGTACAGGAGAGGTGGTCGTGTTGCTCGCCAACGCTGGCTGCAGCACAAACTATTTCGAATGTCTGACGGACCGTTTGAGTGCCCGCGGCTTTTCAACAGTCGCCATCAACATGCGTGGCGTTGGAAACAGCACGGGGCCATTAGAGGGCGTTTCTCTGCATCACCTCGCCGCCGATGTGGCGGGAGTGATCGATGAACTTGATTGCGCTCCAGCCCATGTGCTTGGGCATGCCTTCGGCAACCGCATTGCCCGGTGCGTGGCAGCCGACCGTCCCGACCTCATCCGCAGCGTAATCCTTTTGGCGGCCGGAGGACTGATAGGCCCGCCAACCCGGCTTGGCTCAGCTTTTCGCAATGCCAGGGACGAAAAGATTTCGGGACCGGAGTGCGTGGCACTTGGAGCGCGCTGGCTCTCCTCTGCGTCCGACCCGAGCGTCCTGGAGCCAGTTGAATGCTGGCCGCAAGTGCACATCGCGCACATCGAGACAAGCCGCGGCACGCGGCTGGAGGATTGGTGGACGGCCGGAGACGCAGCGATGCTTATTGTGCAAGGTCTTGATGACCAAGCCGCGCCTCCACGCAACGGACACGAATTGCGGGATAGCTTGGGGGAAAGGGTGATGCTCGTCGACGTGCCCCAAGCTGGGCATTTCATGCTCCTGGAGCAACCAGAAGCCGTCATTCAGGCGGTGTTGGGATTTCTGGCGAATACCACGAGAAGCTCAGGGTGACGGGGCCTCAACGAGTTCCTGGGTCGCTTACTCTCCGAAGAACCATCACCTGAATCGGCAGCAGGGATACGTAACGACGCCGGATCGATGTTGCTCG
>VBAB01000568.1 GCA_005888525.1 Alphaproteobacteria bacterium | reverse complement strand
GCTGGCCGGTGTACTCGATGGTGTCGTCGATCATGCGCTCCTTGGCGACGAGGCCGGCCGCCGCCGCGTACAGCCGCTCCTCCTGGAACTGCAGCATCTGGTAGGTGAAGCCCTCGCCCTCCTTGCCGATCAGGAAACGCTGCGGCACGCGCACGTCCTCGAAAAAGATCTGCGCGGTGTCGGAGGAGCGCATGCCGAGCTTGTCGAGCTTGCGCGCGATCTGCACGCCCTTGGTCTTCATCGGCAGGCAGATCAGCGACTTGTTCTTGTGCGCGGGCCCCTCCGAGGTGTTGGCGAGCAGGCACATCCAGTCGGCCTGCGTGCCGCTGGTGGTCCACATCTTGCCGCCGTTGATGACGTAGTCGCCGCCGTCCTTTTTCGCTGTGGTCTTGATGGAGGCCACGTCGGAGCCGGCGCCGACCTCCGACACGCCGAGGCAGGCGACATAGTCGCCCTTGATCGAGGGAACGAGGAATTCCTTGCACAGCTCTTCCGAGCCGAAGCGGGAAAGCGCGGGCGTGGCCATGTCGGTCTGCACGCCGATCGCCATCGGCACGCCGCCGCAGCGGATATGGCCGAGCGTTTCCAGGAACACCATCTGGTAGGAGTAGTCGAGGCCCATGCCGCCGTACTTCGTCGGCTTGTTGATGCCGAGATAGCCCTGGTCGCCCATCTTCTTGAACAGCTCGTGGGCCGGGAAGATGCCGACCTCCTCCCAGGCGTCGACGTGCGGGTTGATCTCCGCCTCGATGAACTTCTTGACGTTGCGCCGGATGCCCTCGTGCTCCTGCGTGAATTCCATGGGCGCCTCCCTATTTGCAATTGTCATCCCGGGGCTTGTCCCCGGGATCCAGCGTGCCGCCAATGCCGCGCCTCGCAGTTGTGCGCGACGCCAGCGTGCGGAGTTGGTGGAGGGATGGATCCCGGCAACAGGTGCCGGGATGACAACCGCTGCTTCCGTGCCTCCTCACAACGCTATCCTTACATCCTCGCCACACCGAAGGTGTTGGGTTTCAGCGGGCGCACTTGCGCCTCGCGGCAGATGGACACGCAGAGCGCCAGCACTTTGCGGCTGTCGCGCGGGTCGATCAGGCCGTCGTCCCACAGGCGGGCGGTGGCGAAGAGGGCGGTGCTCTCCTTCTCCATCCTACCGACGACGGCCGCCTTCATGGCGTCGAGCTTCTTGCCGTCCACCGGCTTGCCGTCGCGCTTGAGCTTCTCCTCGGTGACGATGGCGAGCACGCCGGCGGCCTGCTCGGGCCCCATCACGGCGATGCGGTTGTTCGGCCAGGCGAAGATGAAGGCCGGATCGTACGCGCGTCCGCACATACCGTAGTTGCCGGCGCCGAAGCTGGCGCCGATGTGCAACGTGAGCTTCGGTACACGTGTGTTGGCGACGGCTTGGATCATCTTGGAGCCGTGCTTGACGATGCCGGCGCGCTCGGCCTCGCGGCCGACCATGTAGCCGGTGGTGTTCTGCAGGAACACGAGCGGCGTGTCGGCCTGGTCGCACAGCTGGATGAACTGCGCGGCCTTCACGGAGCCCTCGGCATCGATGGGGCCGTTGTTGCCGATGATGCCGATCGACTGGCCGTCGATGGTGGCCTGGCCGCACACGGTCTGGGAGCCGTAGAGCGGCTTGAAGTCGAGAAAGTCGCTGTCGTCGACGAGCCGCGCGATCACCTCGCGCACATCGTAGGGCTTGCGGTAGTCGACCGGCACCACGCCGCACAGCTCGTCGGGACTGTAGCGCGGCTCCCTCGCCGTCTTGCGCGGCATCGCTGGCAGGCGCTCGTTCCAGGGCAGCGCGGCCATGATCTCGCGGGCGATGTTGAGGGCGTCGGCGTCGTCCTCGGCCAGGTACTCGGCGACGCCCGACACCATGGCATGCATCTCGGCGCCGCCCAGCTCCTCGTCGGTGGCGATCTCGCCGGTGGCGGCCTTCAGCAGCGGCGGACCGGCGAGGAAGATCTTGGAGCGTTTCTTCACCACCACGACGTAGTCGGAGAGGCCCGGATGGTAGGCGCCGCCGGCGGTCGAGGAGCCGTGCACCACCGTGACGTGCGGGATACCCTTCGCCGACATGCGTGCCATGTTGGCGAAAGTGCGGCCGCCGTCGACGAAGATCTCGGCCTGGTAGTTGAGGTTGGCGCCGCCCGATTCGACCAGCGAGATGTAGGGCAGCTTGTTGGAAAGCACGATCTCCTGCACGCGCAAATTCTTGCGCAGCCCCATGGGCGCCGTGGTGCCGCCCTTGATGCCGGAGTCGCTGGCGGTGATGACGCACCGCACGCCCGACACGGTGCCGATGCCGGCAATGACGCCGCCGCCTTGGATGTTCTCGGCGCCGTCGTCGTCGTGCATGTTGAGCCCGGCGAGCGTGGAGATCTCCAGGAACGGCGAGCCGCGGTCGAGGAGGTGGGCAAGGCGCTGGCGCGGCGTGAGCTGGCCGCGCTTCTGGAACATGGGGAGCTTCTGGTTGGACGTGTCGCGCACGCGCGCCTCCAGCGCCCGGAAGCCCTCCACCAGCGCCAGCATCTCGCGCCGATTGGCGCGAAAGGTCTCGGAATTCGGATCGATCTGGGATTGTATGACGGCCATCAGCTGTCATCCCGGGGCTTGTCCCCGGGATCCATCCATCCACGAGCGCCGCAGTGAGAGGAACGATGGATCCCGGGCATAAAGCCCGGGATGACAACATTGGCGTTTGCGGCACCCGGCATCATTCCTCTCGCAGCACCTTCGGCACCACGGCGCGATGGAAGCCGTTGTATGCCGGCGCGGGCTTCTCGTTCGGCGGCAGCCTATAGCCGACTTTGTTGTTGGGCACCGCGCCGTCGACCCGCAACGTCGCGCCGGTAACGAAGCTCGCGGCTTTCGACAGCAGAAACACGATCGCCGCCGACACCTCGCTTTCCGTACCCAGACGGCCGAGCGGCACATGGGTCTTCATGGCGCGAATGCTGTCGCTCATCTCCGGCGGATAGTGGTCCATGCCTGACGAGGCGATCCAGCCCGGCGCCACCGCGTTGA
>VBAB01000025.1 GCA_005888525.1 Alphaproteobacteria bacterium | reverse complement strand
TCGGCCTGGTCGTCGCGCGTGTGCGCGGTGAACAGCGTGGCGATATCGTGCGCTCCCATGTAATCACGCATCAGCTGGTAGCGTGCCTCGCGCGCGGCAGCCTGGAGGCCTGTGCTCGGTTTGGGTCCGCGCCAGACCAGTATGGCGTGACGGAAGCCGAGCGCGGTGGCCTGATCCACGACAGCCCCCGCCTCGGCGGCCGATTCCGGGCGCAGACCGTGGTCGACGGTGAGCACAATGTGGGCGCCGGCGTCGGCACGCCTCTGCCGCAGCCAGTCCGCGAAC
>VBAB01000024.1 GCA_005888525.1 Alphaproteobacteria bacterium | reverse complement strand
TGCGCGCGTAGAGCCGGGATCTCGCCTGATGCTCCGATGGCCGCCGCAAGATCCCGGATGGCCTGCGCTCCGCTGCGGCTTCCGGGATGACGGGTGGAAAGCCGGGCGACGGGTAAGCGTTCAGCAGCCGGCGCGCTGGCGCTCCGTCTGAGCGGTGGTCTTCACGTGCGCCGGCGCGCTCGGGAACTTGGTGGTGAGCTCGCTGAAGGAGGAACAGGCGGCGTCCTTCTGGCCCAGTCGTTGCAGCGACATGGCGAGCTTGAGGAGGCTCTCGGGCGCCTTGGCGCTTTTGGCGTAGGTCTGATAGCCCTTGAGGAAGGCGCCGGCAGCGGCGCGGTATTGGCCGCGCACATAGAGCGACTCGCCGAGCCAGTACTGAGCATTGCCCGCCAGTGGATCGTTCGGGTGGCGGCGCAGGAACTCGTCGAACGCCGCCTCCGCCGCCCCATAATCGCGCTGCAGCAGATAGCCGTAGGCGGTCTCGTAGAGCTGCTTGGAGCTCATCTCGGCTTCGCCGGGGCTCCCAGGTGGCGGAGCGGCAGCCGTCTGCGGTCCAGGCGCGGTGCCCGGCGGCGGATTCAGGATGCGGTCGATCTCGTCCTTGGGGGCTTTGTCGGGCGACACCGTCACCGAGCCGAAGCCGGTGCGCTCGGGTTGCGCCGGGGCAGCATCGACCTGAGGCCGCCCGGGACGCGGCCCCGGCCCCTGGTCGTTTGCCGCCTGGGCCCCTGCCGCCGGCAGCTCGCCGCTGCGCGCACCGAGAGCACGTACTTGCTCCTGCAAATGCTCGAGCTGGGCCGCAAGCGCCCTGATCTGCGTCTCGATGCTATCGAGGCGACCGGCATCCGCGGCGCCGATCGCAGCCGCCGGGCCGGGGGTCTGCCGACCGCTGGACGAGGGGGCCGGGGCGGTGGCGCCGCGCGCCAGCGACTCCAGCGTTCCGACCACCACCTGCATGTCGACGAGCTGCTCCTCGAGCTGCTCGATGCGCTGGCGCAAGGCGCTGTCGCTCGCCGGGGCGCTGTCACGTGCCGGCGGGCTGGCGGGGCCTTTCGGAGCCGCCTGCGCGCGCCCTGGCTGGCCTTGCGGCGGCAGCTGCTGAGCCAAGGAGGGGAGCGGGCCCATGGCCGTCGCCAGCAGGACGGCGGCGCCCAGGCGCGCGCGATAGCGGTGCGGGATCGAGATCATGAGGGTGTTCTTGATGTCCCCTGTTGACGGCCGGCCCACCTGCCGCGAGGGTCAGGCAGCACTTGCACGTCGGTTCTCTTCAACACGACTTTGGACCGCCCGCAAGGCGCCTCTCAATTGAGGCGGCGTGGTGACCGCCGCGACGCCGGGTCGAGGCGGGGTGCTGGTCCAGGCGCTCCGGTGGCAGAGGCGGTATCGATGGACGGGCCGATGACGGTGACCGCGCGCCGGTTCTGCGCCGCGCACGCTGCATCGACGCATTCAGCAATCTGGCGCTCGCGGCCATAGGCGGCTGTGCGAATGCGGTCGGGCGCGACGCCCATCTGGATCAGCCGGCGACTTACCGCGTCGGCTCGCCGCTGCGACAGCTCCAGGTTGCGATCGAAGCTTCCACTGTCGTCGGCATGGCCCTCCACGACCACCGACAAAGACGGATGACGCACCAGCCAGGCGGCTTGCGCCTCGAGCGCTACGCGACCTCGCGTTCCGAGCTCGACACTGGCGTCGCTGAAGAACACCCGGTCACCGACCTGGCTCTGGAATTCGGCCGCCTTGGCCAAGGGCGCTCCCAGCCGCATGCGATCGTCGGCCTGCGCGGACATCAGTTGCAGATTGGTCACACCAATCAGGGCCAATCCCCCGACCAGTCCCCCCAACACGTTCCGGCAGATCATTGAGCGCGCTCCCCCGCTCGCGAATGCCTCGTGAGCGGCAACACTGCGCCGTCATTGGGGCCAAACTTTGGTAGGGCTGGATGCCGTCCTGGCTGACGCGGAGCTCGGGCTCAGAAGCAGCAATAGCGCGCGAATTCACGCCAGCCCGCGCGACCAGGACGCGACTTTGGGATGAGGCCGACGCCTACGAGCGAGCCTCGTGGCGACTGTTGAGCACGGTCTGGGCGCGGCGATTCTGCGACCAGCAGGATATGTCGTTGCAGACCGCCACCGGACGTTCCTTGCCGTAGGAGACGGTCCGGATCCGCGCCGCATTGATCCCGTGCTGAGCCAGGAAGTTGCGCACCGTCTGGGCCCGCTTGGCACCCAGCGCGATATTGTATTCGCGGGTGCCGCGCTCGTCCGCGTGGCCTTCGACGGTGATGGTGTATTGCGAATACTGCTGCAGCCAGCGCGCCTGGTTGGTAAGCGTCGCCGTGGCTTCCGGCGAAAGATCGACGCTATCGGTCGTGAAATAGACGATGTCGCCGACGTTGACGGCGAAATCCCGCGCCGAGCCCGGCGTTGCGGGGCTGGTGCGGCCACCTTGTCCGAACTCGCTCTCCGGCTTGGGCGTATTGGAGCAGCCGGCCACCGCAAGCGCGATCAGGATGGCCCCCGAAACACAGGCCCCGGCCTTGCGCCACCTCGACAGCTCCATCCTCGTCCCCTTTTGCCGTGCTTCGTGCAAACCGCCACGGACTAACCAGCTCGGCTCTCTCTCCTAGCCGATGCTTCGTTCAAAAATGTGGCCGCTGCATGCCGAGCAGAAACGGGGAATGGCCGGGAAAAGGCAATATCGTGGCGGTCGTTTTCCCCGCAATGCACACACGCCGACCCCACTGCGTATGGCATAAAAAATCGGGGCTGCACCCCAGGATGCAGCCCCAATTCTTGCGATTCGGCTGCCTATCGGCAGGAATCACTGTCCTCAGCGAGCAACTTACTCCCTGCCTGCGTCAGCTTTCGCCAACACCTAGCAGGGAGTTGCCGCGCTAGTTTACCGAGCTACCTGCGAAGCAACCGGCAGATCTGCGCCAGCGCCGAGCTTCAGGGGCCGATACTCCTCGCGGCGGCAGGCGCCGAGAGCGACAGCGGCGATTACCGCCGCGAGTACGATCATGCTCTTCACGTTCATGGTCTTCTCTCCTATCACGTGTTCGGCAATCGCATCCATTGGCTACCGGGCTGTGACGCTCAGATCAAGAACGCAGCTGCTTATCCAGAGGTTTTCCACGCCGGTTGATGCGAAAATGCCACTCGAGTTGTTACGCACCGGATAGCCAAAACGCGTGACGCGCGACTGCGAAAAGGCCCACCGATGCATTCGGGCCGCGCTCGCAGCCACAACACACCAAGCGAGTTAAGACCACGTAAATGCTCGTTCAATTCCGCAACGGCGACCAGGCGGGATCCGAGCCGAAAGCCGGCGTGGGCACCTGGCGCTCGTTGTAGCCGGTGAGATCGATGGAAAAAAGCCTCGGTCCGCCGCCGGCCCCGCGGCTCTCGCGGAAGAACATGAGCACGCGGCCGTTGGGAGCCCAGGTCGGGCCCTCGTTGTGGAATCCCTCGGTGAGGATTCGCTCGCCCGAGCCGTCCGAGCGCATGACGCCGATCAGGAAACTGCCGCTCGACTGCTTGGTGAAGGCGATGAGATCGCCGCGCGGCGACCATACCGGGGTCGAATAGCGGCCCTCGCCGAAGCTGATACGGCGCTGGCCGGAGCCGTCGCTGGCCATGACATAGAGCTGCTGGGACCCGTCCCGGTCCGATTCGAAGACGATGCGGCGCCCGTCGGGGCTGTAGCAGGGGCTGGTGTCGATGGCGCTGGTCTGGGTCAGGTGGCGCATCTGCTTGCTGCGCAGGTCCATCTCGACGATGCTGGTGGCCCCGCCCTCGCCGATGCTCATGATGACCCGCTGCCCATCCGGCGAGAATCGCGGCGAGAACGTCATGCCGGGAAAGTTGCCGAGCAGATCGCGCTGGCCGGTGTCCAGGTTCATGAGGAACACGCGCGGCTGGTCCCCGGTGTACTGCATGTAGGCAATGGCTTGGGACGTAGGGCTGAAGCGCGGTGTGAGCACCAGCTCGCGCCCCTGGCTCAGCAGCCGCACGTTGGCGCCATCCTGGTCCATCATGGCCAACCGCTTGCTGCGGCGTTCCTTCGGGCCGGTCTCGTCGATGAAGACGACCTGCGTGTCGAAATAGCCCTTCTCGCCGGTCAGGCGCTGATAGACTTGGTCGGCGATGAGATGCGCCAGGCGGCGCCACTCCTGCGCGGCGACGACGAATCGCTGCGAGGCGAGTTGACGGCCTGTGAACACGTCCCAGAGGCGGAACTCGCCGATCACTCGCCCGTCCGGGCCCCGCCCGGCCCCGCCGACCACGAGCGCCTGGGCGTTGATCACCCGCCAGTCCTGGAAGCGCGGCGGCGCGTTGAGATCGCGTGCGCGGTCGATGAAGGAGGCCCGGTCGAGCGGCTCGAACAGGCCCGAGCGCTCGAGGTCGGCCGCAACCACATCGGAGACCTCGCGCCCGAGCTGGGGATCCTCACCCAGGAACTCCGGTACGGCGATTGGGATGGGCTTCAGCGTGCCCTGGGTGATGTCGACCTCGAGCGGACCGCTCTGGGCGGGCCTCGCCGGCTGCGCCTTGGGCCCGGCAGGGGGAGGCCCCGGCCGGGGCGGAGGCTGCTGCGCCTGGCTGTCGGTGCAGGCCAGGCAGGCGAGAAGGAGCGCCAGGAGAAAGCCGGCTTTCCCCCGCAGAAACGGCCTGAGAGCCGATCCGGTCCCAGTGGCAGACGCAGCTGTCGGATTGATCATTGGATTTGCGGTGAGTGGTCTGGAGCCCGATTCGCCGCGGATATTACCCTTTCGCGGCTAGAACATGTCGCGCGGATCGAAGGTCATGATGATATCTTTCCACGCCTCGTATTTGGCGGGCGGCAGGCTGTAGGGCTCGCAGGCCTGCACGGCTCGCAGAGCGCTATCGGATACGGCCAGGAAGAACGGTGTGCTCTGCGGGTTGGTGATCTGAGGCGGGGCAGCCAGGGTGCCGTCGGGATTGAAGCGCAACCGCATCTTGATCTGCACGTTCTGAGCCGACTCGCCGCCGGCCAGGACATTCCATTTCGACTGCACGCATTGGCGTATGATCTGCACCAACAGCGCTTTCTCACTCGCCGACAGGACCTGATCGCGTCCCTCCGGAGCGCCTAGCACGGGGCCCTTCGCCTTGGTCGGATCGGTCGGCGCAGACGATGGCGGCGGGGAACCCTTGTCTGGGGCCTTGTTCAGGAGGGCGGCGATCTTCTCGGCGTCGAACTGCTTCTTCTTGGCTTCGGCCTCTTTGCGCTTCTTTTCTTCTTCGCGCTTCTTCTTGAGCTCCGCTTCCTTGCGCCGCTTCTCCTCCTCGAGCTTCTTCTTCAGCTCCGCCTGTCTGCGCTCCTCCTCCAGCCGCTTCTGTTCTTCGATCTTCTTCTGCTCCTCGGCCTTTTTCTGCTCCTCGGCCTGGCGCTCCTGCTCTTTCAGCAGCGCGTTGAGTTTCTCTTGCTCGTCCGGCGCGGGTGCGGGCGGCAACTCGGCGGGAGGCGGGGCAGCGGCGGGCGGCGGGAGGCTGGCAACTTCCTTCTTGGGCTCTTCCTTCGGCTCCTCGGGAGGAGGAGGAGGCGGCGGAGCAGGAGGGGGAGCGGCAGCGGCGGGCGTCGGCTTGGGCGCCTCCTTCTTGGCGGGCTCCGCCTTCGGCGCCTCCTTGGGCTGCGCCTCGAGCTGCTTGGCGTTACGCGCACCCTGGCGCAGGCGGGTGAGATCGCTGGCGTTCACGATATCGACGGCGATGGGCTCCTGCTCCGGCATGCGCAGCTCGCGCTGCGCCTGGATGGTGATGAGGGCCCATGCCAGGATCGCTGCGTGCAGAACGACGGAGGTCGCCAGTCCGCCGCGCACCCCTGCTCCTTCCGTTAGAACCTTATGTTCCCTCCGCCTCGGTGATGAGCGAGACCTTGGTGAACCCGGCCGCTTTGACCCGTCCCATTACTTTCATCACCGTGCCGTAATCGATGCCCTTGTCGCCGCGAATGAAGATCTGATCTTCGACGCCGTTCTTGGCGATATTCTTGAGCTTGTCCCCGAGCTCTTCGAGCTTGATCTCGGTCTCCTGGATGAAGACTTTGCCCGTCTTGTTGACGCTCAGGGTAATGGGCTCCTTGTTGGTGTGAAGCTGTTGGCTGGCCTTGCTTTCTGCCAGGTCGAGCGGCACGCCTGACGTTAGCATCGGCGCCGTCACCATGAAGATGATGAGCAGCACCAGCATCACGTCGACGAACGGCGTGACGTTGATCTCGTGCATGGGGGTGTGCTTGCGGGCGCGGCTGCGCCGACCGCCTCCAGGTCTTGCTGGTGGTTGGATGCTGGCCGCCATTGGCGCCGTCTCCGCTCGTTATGTCCGCACGTCGATTTGACGAGACACGATGGCCGAGAACTCGTCGGCGAAGGCTTCGAGCCGCTGGCCCAGTCGCGAAGAGTCGGCGGCGAATTTATTGTAGAATATGACTGCGGGAATGGCGGCGAGCAGCCCGAGCGCCGTTGCAAACAGGGCCTCCGCAATGCCCGGCGCCACCACCGCCAGGCTGGTGTTCTTCGACGCCGCGATCGCCTGGAAGCTCGTCATGATGCCCCACACCGTGCCGAACAGACCGATGAACGGCGCGGTTGAGCCTACGGTGGCCAGGAACAGCAGGCGCCGGTCGAGCTGCTCCATCTCCCGGCTGATGGTGACGTCCATCACCTTCTCGACACGCAGCTGGATGCCGCCCATGGCACGGATGTTGCCCTCCACCGAGCGCTTCCACTCGCGCATGGCGGCGACGAACAGCGCCGCCATCGACAAGGTGCGCCCGCGCGAAAGGCCCGCGTACAGCTCCTCCAGCGACTGCCCCGACCAGAACTGCTGCTCGAAGCGGTCGGCCTCGCGCCGGGCACGGCGGAACGCAAACAGCTTCTCGATGATGATCGCCCAGGCCCAGATGGAGGCCAGCAGCAGCCCGACCATGACGAACTGGACGACCGGGTGGGCCGTCATGAAGAGCTGAAGGAAGGAGGTGTTCATCGCTCAGGTCCAAATTCAAATGCGCTACGACACGCGCCCGGGAGCGCCCCTTCTGCTAGAGCAGTTCGGGCCCGGCTGGAAGCGCCTGCGACCCAGAGGGCCGGCCAACCTGTGTGCGGCAAGAGGGCCCGAGCAGGATCGCTCATGGTGAACTTGCTCTGGGGAGCGGGCCAGCAGCAAATGCACGCGCCGATAGGGCTCGCGACCGCCCATGCGTACGCGCTCCCCGCATCCATTGCCTTCGATTACCCGTTTGCGACCCTCCGGTCGGGGCCATACTGGCATGCAATGCGGCGGGATTTGGGCCTTTGGCAGTGGAACGAACGGCGGCCGCCGCCCGCTGTCATCCTCGGGCTTGTCCCGAGGATCCAGCCCTCAGCAAGCGCCGGAGCTGGCGGAGAGGTGGACGGTCGGTACAAGCCCGACCATGACAACTGTGGGCGAATGTCGGTTCGTTAGACCGCCTCCTTCTCCGCCTCCCGCACACGGCCGCGCTTCTTGCGCTCGTTGGGGTCGAGCCAGCGTTTCCTGAGCCGGATCGACTTGGGGGTGATCTCCACCAGCTCGTCGTCGGTGATGTAGGAGAGCGCCTGTTCGAGCGAGAGGCGCATGGGCGGCGTGAGAATCATGTTCTCGTCCTTGCCGGACGCGCGCACGTTGGTGAGCTTCTTGCCCTGCACGACGTTGACCACGAGATCGTTGTCGCGCGTGTGCTGGCCAATGATCATGCCGGCGTACACCCGCGTCTGCGGGTCGATGAGCATGGCGCCGCGATCCTGCAGGTAGAACAGCGAATAGGCGGTGGCCTCGCCGGTGCCGTTGGAGATCAAAACGCCCGTCCGGCGCCCGGCGATCTCGCCCTTGAACGGGGCGTAGGCGTGAAACAGCCGGTTCATGACCGCGGTGCCGCGCGTGTCGGTCAGCAGCTCGCCATGGTAGCCGATCAGGCCGCGCGTCGGCACGTGGAACACCAGACGCTGACGGCCGCCGCCGGAGGGGCGCATCTCCTGCAGATCGCCGCGCCGCTCTGAGAGCTTCTGCACGACGATACCGGAATGCGCCTCGTCGACGTCGATGATGACCTCCTCGATCGGCTCGAGCTTCTGGCGCGTGATCGCGTCGACCTTCATCACCACGCGCGGGCGCGACACGGTGAGCTCGAAGCCCTCGCGGCGCATGGTCTCGATCAGGATGCCGAGCTGCAATTCCCCGCGCCCCGCCACCTCGTAGGCGTCCTTGTTGTTGGCGTCCTCGCTGACGCGGATCGCCACGTTGCGCTCGCCCTCCTTGAGCAGCCGGTCGCGGATGACGCGGCTCTGCACCTTGTCGCCCTCCTGGCCGGCGAACGGGCCGTCGTTGATGCGGAACATCATGGCGAGCGTCGGCGGATCGATCGGCTGGGCCAGGAACGGCGTGTCGACGGCCGGATCGCACAAGGTGTCGGCGACGGTCGCTTGCGTGATGCCGGCGATGGCGACGATGTCGCCGGCCTCGGCGACATCGACCGCCGTGCGCTCCAGTCCGCGGAAGGCCAGCACCTTGGTCACCCGCGCGGTCTCGATCAGGTCGCCGTCGCGGCTGATCGCCTTGATGGTCTGGTTGGGTCGCACGCTGCCCGAGCTGATGCGGCCGGTGAGGATGCGCCCCAGATACGGGTCGGCCTCCAGCGTGGTCGCCAGCAAGCGGAACGGCCCCTCCTCCACGGTGGGCGGGGGCACGTGGCGGACGACCAGCTCGAACAGCGGCACCAGATCCTTCTTCGGCCCGCTCGGATCCGTCGCCATCCAGCCGTCGCGCCCGGAGCCGTAGAGCACGGGAAAGTCGAGCTGCTCGTTGGTGGCGTCCAGCGCCGCGAACAGATCGAAGATCTCGTTGAGCACCGCCTCGTGGCGCTCGTCGGGCCGATCGATCTTGTTGATGGCAACGATGGGCCTCAGCCCCTGCTTGAGCGCTTTGGAGACCACGAACTTGGTCTGCGGCAGCGGCCCCTCGGACGCATCGACCAGCACGATGGCCCCGTCCACCATGTTGAGAATGCGCTCGACCTCGCCGCCGAAGTCGGCGTGACCAGGCGTGTCGACGATGTTGATGCGGGTGTCGTGCCACAGGATGGAGGTGCACTTGGCCAGGATGGTGATGCCGCGCTCGCGCTCGAGATCGTTGCTGTCCATGGCCTGCGCCTCCACCCGCTGATTCTCGCGGAAGGCGCCGGCCTGCTTCAGCAGCGCATCGACCAGCGTCGTCTTGCCGTGGTCCACGTGGGCGATGAT
Organism: Alphaproteobacteria bacterium; assembly: GCA_005888525.1. Lineage (GTDB taxonomy): Bacteria > Pseudomonadota > Alphaproteobacteria > Rhizobiales > Hyphomicrobiaceae > AWTP1-13. Next base: position 1,692 of record VBAB01000024.1, on the reverse strand, counting down.
CGCAATATTGCGAATGCTCATTTACGGTTCCTTAGGAGATCGGGTGCCCTGACGACGCAGGGGGAGCGCGGTACGTCTGCTGCAGCGCGCCCAGCTTTGTGGGGGGCGGTAGCACATTCCGCGCTCACCTGCCAGGGCACCCGTCCCCCGACCTTCGAGCACGCCTCCTGAGTTGTGCTCCGCATCACCTCCAGATACCCAATGCCGCCTACCGCCCCGGGCCACTCCTCGTCAGGACGTTGGATGATCCCCTCGATTGGTAGATCGACAGGCAGCATGGTTCTTGCTTCGCTGCCCGAAGGGACGCAAAGGCTGTCCCGAACCGGCACAGCGGATGGCGCCACATGTTCGACCGCAACAGGATCGACAACCTTCCCGAACCAAGCGCCGTGCCCGTGGAGGTTGCGCTCGTGGACGGCACGATCACCAGGGGCAAGCTGCTGGTCCCCGTGGGCAAGAGCGTGGCCGAGGTCCTGAACGGCGCCGGCGGTTTCATCGAGTTCGAGCCCTACGGCGGCGAGCGCGGCTTCCTCGCCAAGGCGCAGCTGGCGTCGATCAAGCCCGTCCGCGTACCGAAAGCAGCCAATCTCGGCGCCCGGCTCAGCGACCCTGACGGCTTCGATCCCCACGCTGTCCTCGGCCTGGCCGCGGGCGCAAGCCGCGAGGAGGTGCGGCAGGCCTATTTCAGGCTGGCCAAGGCCTATCATCCGGACCGCTACGCCACCGCAGAGCTGCCCGAGGAGGTGCGCGACTACCTGGCCGCCATGGCGCGCCGCATCAACGCCGCCCATGCCGCGCTCGAAGTGCCGCAGAAGCGGCAAAGGGTGCGCGAAGAGCCGATCTTCACGTCGCCCGGCCGCTGACCGCTCGGTTGGCGTCTGCCAACCTAGTCCTGAGCCTGTCGAAGGACGGGACGCGGCGTGCACGTTGCCGTGGTTCGACAAGCTCACCACTAGGTTGCAGCGTCATGGCCCGCGCAGGAAATCGAGGAGCGCGGTCTCCGCCAGCATCCGCTCGGGATCGGCGTGGTAGGCCGCTGTGGCCCGCTCGGCCTCCGTGTCGAAGCGGTACTTCAGGTGTGAGCCGAGCCGCCGCGCCTGGGCGACGAATTTGCGACCCTCCCCGATTCGCTGCGCCTCGAAGGCCCGCAGCCCCGCCGCAACCTCGGTGTGCTCCTCGAGCGCGGCGGCAAGCGCGGCGGTATCCTGCGCCGCCTTGACGATGCCGGCGCCGACATGCGGGCGGACGACGAACGCCGCGTCGCCGATCAGTGCAGCTCGGCCGAAGGCTACGCCCGTGCTCTCCAGATCGTAGATCGGCTGCAGGAAGGGCTGCTCGATGCGCCGCATGACGGCGCGAAATTGCTCAGGCAGCAGTCGCTCCGCCGCCTCGCGCATCTCGGCAACAACGCTTTGCGCCACGAGCGGGGGCGGGATCGACAGCTCGTGGGTGTGCCCGCTCTCGTCCGTCAGCAGCCGCGGCACCTCCGCTGCCTCGTCGGCTGGCCGGTACCATACGATGTTCCAGCTCAAGTGGCCGGGGCGAAGGTCGTTGCCCGGCCCCGCGACGGGATAGCCCAGGAACTGCTCCCCAGGCGGCAGATAGAACGCGAGGCTGGCGAAGATGTCGCGCGGCAGGACGGGGGCGAGGGACCGCTCGTCGGCAAGGCCGCGCCAGGCGACGTAGCCGGCG
>VBAB01000567.1 GCA_005888525.1 Alphaproteobacteria bacterium | reverse complement strand
CGCACCCGCAACCATTGGACCTTCCTGATAGACGGCACTGCCAGGGCGGGCATCGAAGCCTGTCTCGCCTCGACGCTCGCGCCCGGAGACAAGCTGCTGGTGCCGATCTTTGGGCGTTTCGGCCATCTCAAGGTCGAGATCGGACGGCGCTTGGGTGCCGACGTGGCCAGCGTCGAGATCGAGTGGGGCCGCGTATTCGAGACGGACGCAATCGAGGCCGCGATTCTGCGCCACCGGCCGAGAATGGTTGCCATCAGTCACGGCGACACCTCGACCACCATGCTGCAGCCGCTGGCCGAGATCGGCGCCCTGTGCCGCCGGCACGACGTACTGCTCTATGTCGACTGCACGGCTTCGCTCGGCGGCAATCCGTTCGAAATGGACGGCTGGCAGATCGACGTGGCCTCGGCCGGTCTGCAGAAATGCCTCTCCGGCCCGCCTGGCTCTTCCCCCATTACATTCAACGATCGGGTCGCCGCGCTGGTCAACAGCCGCAAGCATGTGGAGCAGGGCATCAAGGCCCCGGGCATCCAGGAGGGCGATGGCCCCATTATCAGCTCGAACTACTTCGACCTCGCCATGCTGATGGACTACTGGTCGCCGCGCCGGGTCAACCACCATACCGAGGCCGCTTCCATGCTCTACGCGGCGCGTGAATGCGCCCGCGTCGTTCTCGAAGAGGGCCTGGAGCGCGGCTTTGCGCGCCACCGGCTCGCCAGCGGCGCGCTGCGGGCGGGTCTCGAAGCCATGGGGCTGGAGCTCTTCGGGGATGCGCGACACCGCATGGCCAATGTGACGGGTGTCGTGATCCCGACGGCCATTGCCGATGGCGAGAAGGTCCGCCGCGAGTTGCTGCAGGATTTCGGCATCGAGATCGGCACATCGTTCGGGCCCCTGGCGGGCAAGATCTGGCGCATCGGCACGATGGGATACGTGTGCCGCAAGTCCAACGTGCTGCGCTGCCTGACGGCGCTCGAGGCGGTGTTGCGCCGCAATGGCGTCGAGCTGCCGGCCGGAGCCGCCGTCGATGCCGCCTACAAGGTCTATCAAGCAGCCGCGGCGTAAATCGGAGTGCGACGCATGACAGGCGACGACAAGACCAAGGCCGGCGTGAAGCAGCCGTCTCTGCTCGAGGCCCCGCCGCGCGTCATCAATATCGGGCTCGAGCGCTTCGCCGAGGATCTGGCAGCACAGAGCGCGGCTGTGCAGCACGTGCAATGGGCGCCGCCCGCCGGCGGCGACGCACGGCTGGCGGAGCTGCTGTCGAAGCTCGGCAGCTGACAAACGCGCGTGGTCCTCGTGCACAAGATCGAGCAAGCCAA
>VBAB01000566.1 GCA_005888525.1 Alphaproteobacteria bacterium | reverse complement strand
GGGCGAAATCCGTCGCGGCCGGCTCCAACCCGATGGATCTCAAGCGCGGCGTGGACCTGGCCGTGATCGCCGTCGTTGAAGAGCTCAGGACCAAAGCCAAGAAGGTCACCTCCAATGACGAGATCGCCCAGGTCGGCACCATCTCGGCCAACGGCGACAAGGAAATCGGCGCCAAGATCGCCGAGGCCATGAAGAAGGTCGGCAACGAGGGCGTCATCACGGTCGAGGAATCCAAGAGCCTGGAGACCGAGCTGGACGTCGTGGAGGGCATGCAGTTCGATCGCGGCTACATCTCGCCCTACTTCATCACCAACGCCGACAAGATGCTGGTGGAGCTCGAGAGCCCCTACATTCTGATCTATGAGAAGAAGCTCTCCACCCTGCAGCCGATGTTGCCCATGCTGGAATCGGTGGTGCAGGCAGCCAAGCCCCTGCTGATCATCGCCGAGGACGTAGAAGGCGAGGCGTTGGCCACGCTCGTCGTCAACAAGCTGCGCGGCGGCCTCAAGGTGGCGGCCGTGAAGGCGCCTGGCTTCGGCGACCGCCGCAAGGCCATGCTGGAGGACATCGCCACCCTCACCGGCGGCACCCTGATCAGCGAGGACCTCGGCATCAAGCTCGAGAACGTGGCCCTCAACATGCTGGGCCGCGCCAAGAAGGTGTCGATCGACAAGGACAACACCACCATCGTCGACGGCTCCGGCAAGAAGGTCGACATCACCGCGCGCGTCGGCCAGATCAAGGCGCAGATCGAGGAGACCACCTCCGACTACGATCGCGAGAAGCTGCAGGAGCGGCTGGCCAAGCTCGCCGGCGGCGTTGCCATCATCAAGGTCGGCGGCGCCACCGAGACCGAGGTGAAGGAGCGCAAGGACCGCGTCGACGACGCGCTGCATGCGACGCGCGCCGCGGTCGAGGAAGGCATCGTGCCCGGCGGCGGCGTGGCCCTGCTGCGCGCCATCAAGGCGCTCGAAGGCCTCAAGGTCGACAACGACGACCAGCGCATCGGCATCAACATCGTGCGCAAGGCCCTGCAGACCCCGGCGCGCCAGATCGTGCAGAACGCCGGCGACGACGGCTCGGTGGTGGTCGGCAAGATCCTGGAGCACTCCAAGTACGCCTACGGTTACAACGCTCAGACCGGCGTCTACGGCGATCTCGTCAGCGAGGGCGTGATCGACCCGGCCAAGGTCGTGCGCTGCGCCCTGCAGGACGCGGCCTCGATCGCCGGCCTGCTGATCACGACCGAGGCGATGGTGGCCGAGCGCCCGAAGGAGGCCGGCCCGCCGATGCCTCCGGGCGGCGGCGGCATGGGTGGAATGGGCGGTATGGGCGGCATGGACTTTTAAGCGTCAGGCACCCACGGCAGCCGCAAGCGGCCCCGGCCTCACCGCCGGGGCCTTTTTCTATCAAGCGTCCGGCGCTGCGCGGTCGCCGGCATGGCGCCAGTCATAAGCGTAGCGCGCCGCCCGGTTGGCGAAGAACACCAGCACCCAGAAGTACTGCGCCAGGTTCGAGCTCGAGAACGCCACACCGATCGAGACGACAAACACGCCGGCGCTGGCCACCGACATCAGGGTGGCAAGGTGCATCTCGCGGCTGGCCGTCGCGCTTGCCATGATCTCCGGACGTCGGCCGACGTGCCGCCACAGCAGCGCCGAGATCATCGTCGCCAACCCCAATACGCCGGCGTATACGATGGTGGACGTGCGGCCCGGGTGCTCCGCAGTGAGCGAGGTCGCGAATGGCACGCACGCTATCGCCAGCAGGTAGAGGAGGTTAAGCCAGACGAGTGTGGCATCGACCCGCCGCACCCAGTTGAAGCGCCGGTGGTGCAGCGTCCAGAACAGGCCGATCACCAGATAGCTCAGGACAACCGCGAGATACTTGGGCCAGAGCGCCAGGATGGCGCGCAGCACCTCCGCCTCGCCGACGTGCTCCGGCAGAACGGGCAGACGGACCTCCAGCACCATCAGCGTGATAATGATGGCGATCACGGCGTCCGAGAAGAAAACCAGCCGGTCGACGGCTCTGGCGTCAAGCTCGCGCTCACGCGCAGCATCGATCGCATGCTCGCGCAGCTCCATGGCGCTCTCCCCCGTTTCCAAACCGCGGCATCGCCGCTGTTTGTGCCATCGAGCCCCGTCGAACACCAGGCATGCGGCCAGAGCTTGCGTGCTTTCATTGCGCCGGACAGGCATGAGCGGGTAGCATCGCGCAAGCGCCAGCAACTCAGGCGAACGGCAGCAAGGCCCGACCTCGGCACCCCCCATGACCGACATCGCCACCCGCGTCTACAACCACAACTGGAAGATCGATCCCATCGTGCGCTCGGTGCTGGACACCGACTTCTACAAGTTGCTGATGAGCCAGACGATTTTCCGCCGGCACCGCAACGCCAAGGTCACCTTCGGCATCCTCAACCGCGCAACGTCGGTCAAGCTTTCGCAGCTCATCGACATCGGCGAGCTCAAAGAGCAGCTCGACCACATCCGCACGCTGTCGCTCAGCAGAGGGGAGTCGACCTGGCTGCGCGGCAACATGTTCTACGGCAAGCGGCAGATGTTCGGCCCCGATTTCATCGCCTGGCTCGAAGGTTTCCGCTTCCCGCCCTACCACCTCGAGCGCCGCGGCGACCAGTACGAGCTCACCTTCGACGGCCCCTGGATCGAGACCACCATGTGGGAGATCCCGGCGCTCGCCGTGCTCATGGAGCTGCACTCCAGAGCCGTCACCAAGGGGCTCGGCAAGTTTGAGCTGCAGGTGCTCTATGCGCGGGCCATGACGCGCGTGTGGGAGAAGCTCGGGCGCCTCAAGCTGCTCCCGGGTGTCAGCATCGCCGACTTCGGCACGCGCCGGCGCCACGGCTTCCTGTGGCAGGACTGGTGCGTGCAGGCGATGATCGAGGGGCTGGGCCCGGCGTTCCTCGGCACCTCCAACTGCCTGATCGCCATGCGCCGCGAGGTGGAGGCCATCGGCACCAACGCGCACGAGTTGCCGATGGTCTATTCCGCGCTCGCCGACAACGACCGCGAGCTGGCGGAAGCGCCCTACAAGGTGCTGGCCGACTGGCAGCAGGACTACGACGGGAATTTGCGCGTCATGCTGCCGGATACCTATGGCTCGCGCAATTTCCTGGAGCGCGCGCCCGAGTGGGTGACCAACTGGACCGGCATCCGCATCGACTCCGGCGATCCCATCGAAGGCGGGGAGATCGCGATTGCCTGGTGGCAGCGCCGCAAGCAGGACCCGCGGCAGAAACTGCTGATCTTCTCGGACGGCCTGGACGTCGATGCGATCGAGCGCATCCACCGGCATTTCCTGGGTCGCGTGCGCATCGGCTACGGCTGGGGCACGCTGCTGACCAACGACTTCCGCGGCCTGGGTCCTGACGGGCGCCTCGACCCCTTCTCCATCGTCTGCAAGGTGGTGTCGGCCGATGGGCGACCCGCGGTCAAGCTCTCCGACAATCCGATGAAGGCGATGGGGGCGCCCGCCGAGCTCGCCCGCTACCGGCGCGTGTTCCAGCTCGGCGAGCAGGCGCCGCTGCCGGTGGCGGTGTGAGTGCCGAGCGGGGCGCGCTACCCCCGCTTTTGCTCC
>VBAB01000565.1 GCA_005888525.1 Alphaproteobacteria bacterium | reverse complement strand
GTTGCCATCCGTGATGAGGTCGTCGATCAGATGGATTTCCGTTTCGCAAATCCGGGAAAGATGCACCCACGCCGGATGCATCTGGATCGTGCCCACGTCGTTGACGCTCGTCATGATGACGAACCGGCACGGCAGCGCCTTCGCCAGCGCCGGCACATTGCCCGGTGCCAGCAATGTCGGCAGACAGAACTCCAGGAATTGCCTGATGAAACGGTGGCCCCACACCGGCAACAGCACCTTTACCGCCTTCACAGGCCCCCGCGGTGCCACGCCTGCAGGCGGGGCGGGATCAGCCGCAGAGACGGTCGTGACCTCGTTCATTGCAGCTTGCGTGTCTGCATACGCTTGATGTTGTAGTAGCGGTCGTCGGTCGCGGGGTTCGGCACTTTGCCGGTGGCAAAAGCATCGCGCAGGTCCCTGATAGCATTGTCGACGCTGCGCTGGGCAACATAACCGAGGTCACGCTCGAGCTTGCCCGAGGAAACGTGATAGGAGCGGTGATCGTTGCTGGGGGTCACGACCAGCTCCACGTGCGGCCCGACCTGGGAGCGCACCATCTCCGCGATCTCGCGGACCTTGAGATTGTGGTAGCCCGCGTTCCACACCTTGCCGTCGACAGCATTGTCGGGGGCCTCGAGCAACAGGGCATAAAGATCGGTCATGTCCTCGACATGGATGTTCGGGCGCAATTGCTCGCCCCCGAACACGGTTATGCGGCCGTTGTTGACGCCGAGGCTCGTGAGGATATTGACGGTCAGATCGAGACGCAGACGCGGGGCATAACCGCACACCGTGGCCGGCCTGAGAATGACGGTTACGAAGTCTGGCTCGCGCTCCTCCATGAGCACGTCCTCGCACAGGGCCTTGAACTTGGAGTAGTCCGTCAGCGGCTGCAGCGCGAGGTCCTCCGTGACTTCCGGCTCGCTCTTGACGCCGTAGACGGAAGAAGAGGACGCGTAGATGAACCGTCGCACGCCGGCGCGCTTTGCGGCGTGCACCAGCGGCCGGAAGCAGTCGTAGTTGATCGACTTGCCGAGATCGGGATCGAGATCGAAGGACGGATCGTTGGAAATGCACGCCAGATGAATGACCGCGTCGCAGCCGGCCATGGCGCGTTCGACGTCGGCCGGCTTGCGCAGGTCGCCCTTGACCTCGCGCAACCCCGGGTTGCCGCGCAAGTCGGCAAAGAGATCATCGCCGTAGAGGTACAGGTCGAGAACCGTCACCGCGTATCCCGCCGACAGCAGCTTGGGAACCAGGCTCGAGCCGACGTAGCCGGCCCCGCCCGTGACCAAGACGTGCTTGAAAAGCTTAGCCATGAGATCGTCCTGCCCGGCGGAGAATTGTCATTGGCTGCGCGACTTCTACCCTTTCACCTCAGCAGCGAAGTGATGCCCTTGATGAGCGATGGCTTGTCGATCGAGCTGCGATGTCCCACGATCTCCACCTTGAGAGCGCCGACCACGTTGCCGATGAACCCGATGCGATCGAGAGCGCCGCCGGCAGCCACCAGGGGTGCGGTCACCGCCAGGAAGGCGTCGCCGGCGCCGACGGTGTCGATGACCCGGCGCGCAACTGCCGGGATCGAATGCACGGTTTGACCACGCTCGTGCGTGAGGCATCCGTGCTTGCCGTGCGTGATGATGATGCTCGGGCAATCGATCTGGTCGACGATCCGGTGCGCAATGTCGCCGACTGAGGAGATCCGATCGCTGACGGCGAGCCGCGCCTCGGGCGCGTCGATGCACACGAAGTCGGCCTTGGGGTATTTGGTGATCAGATTGAAACCCATATTCGCGCTGTTGCTCTGCGTATTCACCGCCATGAACGATGCCGCCGCGCCAAGCGCCCGCACGGAGGACTCCGCCAACAGGCCGTGGCCGAAGTCGGTGACGACAACGACGTCTGCCTTGCTTGCCACCTGCCCGATGAGATCGTCGATGTCGCGCTGCAATCCTGCCGTCAGCGGCGCGTCGTCCATGAGGTAGACCTCGAACAGCTTGCGCATGTACGAAGGATCGACGAACCGCCGCTTGAGCGTGGTCGGCGCACCCGGCCGCTTAAGCGCGTGCAGCCGCACGTTGGGGCGCAGGCTCTTGCGAACGACATCCTCGTAGCTGTCGGCCTCCCCCAGGCATGTGACGATCTCGACCTCCTTGCAATAGGAGGCGACGTGGTTGGCGGCGGCAAACACCCCGCCGGCAAACACCTCCTTGTCCTGGTAGCGGGTGGCGATGATGTTCTCCTTGGGGGGTTTCCCCATCGGCAGAACGTATTGGTACTCGTCGATGATCGCATCGCCGACGAGCACGACCCGGTAGTCGCGGACGCGCTCCAGCAGCTCCAGCATGTCGGTCAATCCGCCGCCGGCACGCAACAGATTGAGGTGATCTCGCACGTGCGGCTCGTAAACGTTGAAGTGCCGGTTGATCAGCTCGGTCGAGCTGAACGTGGCTTCGTCCGTAAAGTGGATGCGGCCGCCGCCGGCCTCCACCGCCTCACGCTCGAACATGATCTTGCCGGTGACGTCGCCCTCGGGGTTCACGTAGTCCTGGCCCTTGACGTAAATGTTCGGGCGGACTGTCTTCAGCACGTTGACGGCATCGGGCGCCTGGTTGACCGCCACCCAATCGACGTAGGCCAGCGTTGCCAGCATCTCGGCGCGCAGGCCCTCCGTGAACACCGGCCGGCCGGGCCCCTTGTTGACGAAGCGGTCCGCCGTAACGGTGACCACCAGGACATCGCCCAGTTTTCGCGCCGCCTCGAGGTGGCGGACATGGCCCACATGGAGAAGGTCGAAGGTGCCGTGGGCGTGGACGACGGTCTTGCCTGATCTCTTGAGGCGCGAGGTGATCTCGGCCAGCTCGTCGAGCGTCCTCACCTTGTCGCGCGGTCCGGCGGACAGCGGTGCGGCGCCGTTTGCGAAGCTAGGACTTAGCCCGAGGTTCATCAAAGCCCCCTACGTGTTCTGCCTTGGTACCCAGGAACCGAAACCAATCGGCAGTAGCGTCGGCGATCCTGGTCGGCGTCCACACCGGCGCATCGCGCCAATGCTCGATATTGGCGCGCATGATCTTGACGCCGTCGGCGAAGCTCACCTTCGGCGCCCAGCCGAGCTGGGAACGGATCTTGTGGATGTCGGCCCAGGTGCAATCGGGCTCACCGGGCCGCTTCGGAATATGGACGGCTCGCGGTTCTCCGAGCAGGCGGACGAGCTCATTGACGCTGGCTGGCTGCGAGGTGCCAACATTGTAGATTTCGCCGGCTTTGCCCGACTTGGAAACAGTGATCAGAGCCTCGACCGCATCGGAGACGAATGTGAAGTCGCGCGTCTGCTCGCCGTCGCCGACGATCGTCAACGGCTCGCCGGCGAGAAGCTGGGCCAGGAACACACCGAACACGGCCCCGTAGGTGCCGCTCGTCCGGGCGCGCGGTCCGTAAACGTTGAACAACCGCACCGATTTGGCCGGCAAGGCGTAGACACGCGCCCAGTGCAAGACCAGTTCCTCTCCGAGATATTTGGTGAGGGCGTAGGGATACTGCGGGCGGATGGGGGCGGTCTCGGGCGTGGGATGAACGTCCGGAATGCCGTAGCAAGAGGAAGATGCCGTATAAACGAGGCAACGAACGGCGTGCCGGCGCGCGGCTGTCAGCACGGCAAACGTGCCGTCGACATTGGCGCGGAAATAGGCCTCTGGATCTTGAATTGAGGGAACGATATCGGCGCGAGCCGCCAAATGAAAAATTCGCTCCACGCCCTCGCTGGCGGCAGTTACCGCTCCTAGGTCGGCGACA
>VBAB01000554.1 GCA_005888525.1 Alphaproteobacteria bacterium | reverse complement strand
ATCGACGCAGCGCTGTGCGGCTACGAATATTCGGGCTTGGCCAAGATCCTCAACATTCTGGAGAGCAAGCACTTCCAGTTGCCGCGCCGGCCCATGAAGGTGCTGCGCGAGACCGATGTCTCGCTCGCCTTCGATGGCGGGAACAATGTCGGCATGCTGGCGCTCTTTCACGCGGCAGAGGCGGCGATCAGGAAGACGACCGCACATGGCATCGCGCTCGTTTCGGTGACCGATGCCTGGATGAGCGGTCGCAGCGCCTACTATGTGGAGATGATTGCCAAAGCCGGCCTCGTCGCGATCCACACCGCGGCGAGCTCGGGGTTGGTCGCCCCGCCGGGCGGCATCCGGCCGATTCTCGGCACCAATCCGATTGCGATCGCGGTCCCGTCGTCACGTGGTCCGATCGTGCTCGATATGGGCACCTCGGCCTACATGATGACTGAGCTGATGCTGCGCGAGCGACTGGGCGAGCTTCTTCCCGAAGGCGTTGCGCTCGGGCCCGACGGCGAGCCGACCAGAGATGCAACGCTGGCCCGACGCGGCGCCTTGCTGCCGTTCGGTGGCTACAAGGGTTTCGGGCTGGCGCTCATGATGCAGGCACTGGGCTTGCTCGCCGGATTTGGCCCCAATGGCGAGCGCGATTACGGCTATCTATTCATTGCGTTCAAGCCCGACCTCCTCGGGCCAGCCGATGTGTTCGAGCGGGAGGTCACGCATTTGCTCGAGCGCGTCAAGGCGACGCCACGTCAGTCCGGCGTCAATGAGATCCGCATTCCGTCCGAGCGGGCATTTCGCTCTCGTGAGCGCGCGCTTCGCGAGGGATTGGAAGTCGACCGGCTCGTATATGATGCGCTGGAGGCTTTGCGCGCGCCGTCGGCGCCGGCATCCGTCGATGACCGCCGCGCATTTCTGAGTTCCTCGACGAGCCTCTGACGCGGTGCGTCGTCGGTGATCGTCGCGGCGCTGGCGACCGGATGCTCAACTCAACGGGATATTTGTGCACGGTACACACCGGGAGTAGGCTGACTCGGTGGGCGGCGCGCAAGATCGGACGCCGGCGCGCCCGGCAACGCGCGCCTTTCAAGAGGATGTGATGCAGCCCGTTCGCCTGATTGTTGCAGCGGTTGTAGCCGGGTTTGCTCTATTTGTGCCTTTCGTGTCCAGCGCGGCCGAGTCCTTTCCGGCCGCAACCGTCAAGATCATCGTCCCCAATCCCGCCGGCGGAACGGCCGATGCCCTGCCACGCATCATCGCCGACGCGCTGGGAAATCTCTGGAAGCAGGCGGTGGTGGTCGAGAACAGGCCCGGGGCGGCCGGCAATGTGGGCGCCGAGTTCTTTGCGCGCGCTCCGGCGGACGGCTACACCCTGCTGGCCTCGCCGCCGACGACACTGGCGATCAACCAGTCGCTCTACAAGAAGCTCAACTACGATCCGACCAAGTTCAAGCCGATCACCATCCTCGGCAGCTCGCCGAACGTGCTGATCGTCAGCCCCAAGCTCGGCGTGTCGACCGTGAAGGAGCTGATCGAGAAAGCAAAGGCAGACCCCGGCGGCATCGCCTACGGCTCGCAAGGCATCGGCGCCACGTCACACCTGACGACGGCCCTGTTCGAGACGATGGCCGGCGTGAAGTTCAACCATGTGCCCTACCGCGGCACGGCGCCTGCCATGAACGACCTGGTCGGCGGCCACATCCTCTTCATGTTCGACAATCTGTCGTCGTCGCTGCCGCAGCATCAGGCCGGCACGCTCGAGATTCTCGCCGTGTGCACGCCCGCGCGTTCGCCCTATCTGCCTGATGTACCGACCATGTCGGAGGCGGCCTTGCCGGGGTTCGTCTCGATCGCATGGTTCGGACTGGTGGCGCCGCCGGATACGCCCGACGCGATCGTCGCCAAGATCAACAAGGACGTCGTCGATACGCTCAAGAGCGATGAGGTGCGCAAGAAGTTCCTGACGCACGGCGCCGAGCCCATCGGCAATACACGCGAGGAGATGGCGACGTTCCTCGAGCGGGAGCGGGCGCTGTGGGGCGGCGTGATAGAAAGGGCGAAGCTTAAGGCGGAGTAAGCGCGGCGCTTCGTGTGGAAACTCTACCGGGTCGTGTATTTCATCTGGAGGCAGCCATGCCAGCCCGTATCATCGGCATGATCGGTGTCGCCCCACCGAAGCAGGAATCGACCTTGCTCGTCATCGAGGGTGAGAT
>VBAB01000553.1 GCA_005888525.1 Alphaproteobacteria bacterium | reverse complement strand
CGATCAGCAGCGCCGCTAGCGGCAAGAAGCCAGCCCGCATCTTCCCTTGGCTCTCCCCGTCCCAGGTCGGGCTACCCATTGCCCGGATGCAAGCCGGGCGCAAGTGGGCAAGGAGCTGGCGGAAGCTGTTCGCAATCCCGCTACTCAGAACGCAGGCCCGAACTTGTTGGACTTGGGGAAGCCCCTGGGCGCCAGCCGACCTGCCTGGGCGCGCTGGCCGACCCAGTCCCTGAGCTCCGACATGGGCAACGTGAAGGTGCGACCCGCCGGATCGAGCCAGGCGAGCCCGTCGGCCTTCTTGAAGACGCGCACGTCGCTTAGGCCCCCGTCCTTGTAGCGCTGCAGCCGCACGCCTTTGCCGCGGCCCATCTCGGGCACCTCGTCGGCCGGGAAGATCAGCATCTTGCGGTTCTCGCCGATGGTCGCGACAGTGTCGCCCTCGGCCGGCACGCAGGTGCACGCTTCCGCCGGCTCGTCCACGTTCATCACCTGCTTGCCCTTGCGCGTCATGGCGACCATCTCGTCCTCGGGCACGATGAAGCCGTGGCCGGAGGTGGCGGCGACGAGGAGCTTGCGCCCCGGCTCGTGCACGAAGATCTCGACGAAGTCGTGGTTCTCCTCCAGCTCCACCATCAAGCGCACCGGCTCGCCGTGCCCGCGGCCGCCCGGAAGCTGGTCACCCGGCAGCGTGAACACCTTGCCGTTGGAGGCGAGGAGGAGCAGCTTGTCGGTCGTTTGCGCCTTGACCGCGCGCTTCAGTCCGTCGCCCTGCTTGAACTCGAGCTTGGACAGATCGTCCACGTGTCCCTTCATGGCGCGGATCCAGCCCTTCTCTGAGAGGATGACTGTGATGGGCTCCTTCTCGATCATCGCCTGCTCGAGGTCGACCTCGATGTCCGGGGCGGTGGCGAACGAGGAGCGGCGGCGGCCAAGCTCGGTCTTCTTGGAATAGGCCTCGCGCGTTGCCTTCACCTCGTCGGCGATGCGGTCCCACTGCAGCTCGTCCGACTTCAGCAGCGACTTGATCTCGCGTCGCTCCTTGCTGAGCTTGTCGTGCTCGGCCTTGATCTCGATCTCCTCGAGTCGGGAGAGCGACTTGAGGCGGAGGTTGAGGATGGCCTCGGCCTGCACGTCGGTGAGCTTGAAGCGCTTGATCAGCTTGGCCTTCGGGTCGTCCTCGAAGCGGACGATACGGATCACCTCGTCGATGTTGAGGTAGGCGATGAGGTAGCCGTCGAGCACCTCGATACGGTGCTCGATCTTCTTCAGGCGGAACTGCGAGCGCCGCACCAGCACCACCTGGCGGTGCTCCAGCCAGCGCTTGAGCACGTCGCGCAAGGACAGGACGCCCGGGATCTGCCCGCCCGAGAGGACGTTCATGTTGAGGGAGAAGCGGATCTCCAGCTCGGTCAGCTTGAACAGGCTCTCCATCAGCAGCACGGGATCGATGGCGCGGCTTTTGGGCTCGAGCACGAGCCGCACGGTCTCGGCCGACTCGTCACGCACGTCGCCCAGCAGGGGCAGCTTCTTCTCGTTGATCAGCTCGGCGATGCGCTCGACCAGCTTGGCCTTCTGCACCTGGTAGGGCACTTCGGTGACGATGATCTGGTAGGTGCCGCGCCCCGTGTCCTCCTTCTCCCACCTGGCGCGCAAACGGAATCCGCCGCGGCCCGTCTTGTAGGCGTCCAGGATCGAGGAGCGCGGCTCGACGATGACGCCGCCGGTGGGGAAGTCCGGCCCAGGCACGAACTCGACCAGCTTCTCGATCGTAGCGCTGGGATGCTTGATGAGATGCAGGAGCGCGGTGCACAGCTCTTCGGCGTTGTGCGGGGGGATGCTGGTCGCCATGCCGACGGCAATGCCCGCCGCGCCGTTGGCCAGCAGGTTGGGGAAGTTGGCGGGCAGGACGACCGGCTCGGTGTCCTCGCCGTTGAAGGAAGGGCGGAAATCGACGGTCTCCTCGTCGATGCCCTCCAGCAAGGCGGTGGCCGTGGGCGACAGCCGCGCCTCGGTGTAGCGGTAGGCGGCGGCGTTATCGCCGTCGATGTTGCCGAAGTTGCCCTGGCCGTCGACCAGCGGATAGCGCTGGGCAAAATCCTGGGCGAGGCGCACGAGCGCGTCGTAGACGGCCTGGTCGCCATGCGGATGGAACTTGCCTATGACGTCGCCGACCACGCGCGCGCATTTCTTGTAGGCGCCATCGGGGTCGAGCTTGAGTTCGCGCATGGCGTGCAGGATGCGCCGGTGCACCGGCTTGAGGCCGTCGCGCACGTCGGGCAGGGCGCGGCCCATGATGGTGGAGAGCGCGTAGGCGAGATAGCGCTCCTCCAGGGCATCCTTGAGCTTGATGGGCTCGTAGGGCGGTGGGGGCGGGGCGAGAATCGTCGATTTGGCCATGGGCGTTGGTTACTTGCGCTTGAGGGCAATCTCAAGTGCCGCGGCGCCGCGCTTGCTGGAGTGTGAAATGGCGCCTATTTTAGTTGTTGAAATCTTCAACAATGGACGCGGCGCATGGGCACGATGAATTTTTCCATCCCCGACGACGTGAAGGAGGCCTTCAACAAGGCGTTCGAGGGCGAGAATAAGAGTGCCGTGATCACCCGTCTCATGGTCCGGGCCATCGAGGAGGAGGAGCGCACTCGGCGCTCGCGCGACTTCGTCGAGCGGCTGCGACAAATCAGAGCCCGCGGCCGGCCCGTGACGGAAGACGAGATCAGGCGCGCGCGGGAGGAGCTGAGGAAATGAAACCTATGGTGAACTCTAACACTGGATGGTCTGCATGGCCACGATGAACTTCTCAATCCCCGACGATGTGAAGGACGAATTCAACGAGGTGTTTGAGGGTGAAAACAAGAGCGCGGTGATCACTGGTCTCATGCGCAGAGCCATCCAGGAAAAGCAGCAGCGCGCCAAGCAGGATGATGCTTTCGATGCACTCATGGAGGAGCTCTTGCGGGCGCGAGCCCAGGATCCGCCAATGAGCGATGAGGAGATCCGGCGCATCCGTGTCGAGGGGCGGCCTTGAGGATCGTGATCGACGCCAGCGTCGCCATCAAGTGGGTGATACGCGACGCGCTCCTCGAGCCGGACGCCGGTACAGCGCTGGCAATACTGCGGGGAATACGGGCTCACACGATCGAGGTGTTCGAGCCACCGCATTGGGTCGCCGAGATTTTGGCCGTGATCGCTCGCGCACGCCCACAGCGCATCGCCCTCACATTCGGAATCCTATCGACACTGGCGTTCAAGGAAACTGTTCGGCAAAGCTGCTATCGGCGCGCTGCCCTTATCGCAATCCAATACAACCATCACCTCTT
>VBAB01000552.1 GCA_005888525.1 Alphaproteobacteria bacterium | reverse complement strand
CGCCGTCGAGCCGGTGCCGAGCCCGACCAGCATGCCCTCCTCGAGGTAGCCGAGCGCTCGCTCGGCCGCCCGCAGCTTCCACTCCTCGACAAGCGCCGGGAACCTCATGCGCCACCCATAAGGAGCGTTTCCAACGCGCCAGCCGCAGGACCCCTCTCCCCTCGGGGAGAGGATGCGAGGCCATGACTTACGGCCGCCTGCTGTATGCGGGACGCTTGGTGCCCCGCTCGCGAGAGCGGTCGTAAGTCATTTGGCCGAGCTGGTGAGGGGGAAGTTGCCCATTTTGCAAGGAAGCCCCCCTCATCCGCCCCTTCGGGGCACCTTCTCCCCAAGGGGAGAAGGGCCGCGCTCGCTCGGTCTCCATAACTCGAATGGAAGGGGCCGACTGTTTGTGGAGAGGTCACAGGCCGCCCATCAGCATGTACTTGATCTCGAGGAACTCCTCGACGCCGTGGTGCGAGCCTTCGCGGCCGAGCCCGGACTGCTTGTAGCCGCCGAAGGGCGCCACCTCGCTGGAGATGATGCCTTCGTTGATGCCGATGATGCCGCACTCTAGAGCCTCGGCGATGCGCCACACGCGGCCGACATCGCGCGAATAGAAGTAGGCAGCCAGCCCGAAAGGCGTGTCATTGGCCATGGCGATGACGTCGGCCTCGGTCTTGAACTTGAAGAGCGGCGCCACTGGGCCGAAGGTCTCCTCGCGTGCCACCATCATCTCCTGCGTGACGTTGGCGAGGATGGTGGGCTCGTAGAAGTTGCCGCCGCGCCCGTGACGCTTGCCGCCCAGCACGACCTTGGCGCCATGCTTCAGGGCGTCCGCCACATGCTCCTCGACCTTCTCGACGGCGGCCTTGTTGATGAGGGGCCCGGTGGTCACGCCCTCCTCGGTGCCGGCGCCGACCTTCATCTTCTTCACCTCGGCGGCCAGCTTGTCGGCGAACTTGTCGTAGACGCCCTCCTGCACGTAGATGCGGTTGGCGCACACGCAGGTCTGCCCGGCGTTGCGGTACTTGGAGGCCATGGCGCCGGCCACCGCCTTGTCGAGGTCGGCGTCGTCGAAGACGATGAAGGGCGCGTTGCCGCCGAGCTCGAGCCCGAGCTTCTTGATGGTGGGCGCGCACTGGGCCATCAGCACGCGGCCGATCTCGGTCGAGCCGGTGAAAGTGAGCATGCGCACCAGCGGGCTCGAGGTCAGCTCCTTGCCGATCACGCTGGCCTTGCCGGTGATGACGTTGAACACGCCCTTGGGGACCCCCGCCCGCTCGGCGAGCACCGCCAGGGCCAGCGCGGTCAACGGCGTTTCGGAGGCCGGCTTGCACACCACCGTGCAGCCCACGGCGAGCGCCGGGGCCACCTTGCGCGTGATCATGGCGGCGGGGAAGTTCCACGGCGTGATGGCGGCGACCACGCCGACCGGCTGCTTGATGACGACGATGCGGGCGTCCGCCTTGAATGTCGGGATGGTCTCGCCGTGGACGCGCTTGGCCTCCTCGGCGAAGAATTCCACGAAGCCGGCGGCATAGAGGATCTCGCCCTTGGCCTCGGCCAGCGGCTTGCCCTGCTCGCTGGTCAACAGCAGCGCCAGCTCGTCGGCGTGCTCGACCATCAGATCGAACCATCGGCGCACGATCCTGGAGCGCTCCTTGGCGAGCAGCTTGGACCAGGCCGGCAGCGCGCGGTTGGCGGCCTCGATGGCCGATCGCGTCTCCGCCTCGCCGAGGCTCGGCACCTTGGTGATGACGTCGCCGGTGGCCTTGTTGGTGACGGGCAGCTTGGGCTCGCCGGTCCACTGGCCGTCGACGTAGCACTGGCTTCTGATCAGGCTGATGGTGGGCTTGTCCATGAACGCCTCCACTGGATGGAGCCGGCGATCCGTAGGTTGGGTCAAGCGCAGCGAAGACCCAACGCATCGAAGCGCGCCGGCGCTGTGTGTTGGGTCATCGCTGACGCTCGACCCAACCTACGCATTGCTACCTCCTGTCTAGGCCCGCCCCAGCCTCCTAGCAAGGCGCTTGACGCGGTGGTGCACCGCCTCGCTTCGAGCGATTGACTGTGCTCGCACCTTGATCGATCTTGCGACCATGAGGATCGCGATCGAAACGCCGGGGCAGGAGGCCTACGAAACGCTGAACGAGCGCCTCGTCGACTTCAATCGCACGAAGGTGAATTGGGGCACGGCGGCCTTTACGGTCGTGCTGCGGGACGAGATCGGCAGCGCGCGCGGCGGCGCGCACGGCGTCGTACGCATGGGAGCCGTCGAGATACGCAGCGTGTGGCTCGACGGGGACCTCAGGGGGCGTGGGTTCGGCGCAAAAATCATTCGCGCCGTCGAGGACGAGGCGCGCAGGCTCGGGGCGCGCGCGGCGCTGCTCGACGCTCGTTCACATATCCTGATGGTGTCAGCCGCTTCTATCTTTCACGGGCGCTATAGATTGTCGTGGCCCTGGACCTCACCAATACCACCATCGTTTTCGACCTCGACGGCACCATCGTCGACACGGCGCCCGACCTCCTGTCCGCCACCAACCATGCCTTGGGACTGGTCGGGCTGGAACCGGTGACCATCGAGGAGTTGCGTCCCTTCATCGGCCGCGGATCGATGGCGATGATCGAGGCCGGCCTGGGCTTTCGCGGCAAAAACGTAGTTAAAAGTGAACGCCGACGGCTCCACGATGCGTTCCTCGCCTTCTATGCGGACAATGTCGCCGTCGGCAGCCGACCCTTTGAAGGGGTGCCCGAGCTGCTAGATCAGCTGCTCGCAGACGGAGCGCGGCTCGCCGTCTGCACCAACAAGTTCGAGGCGCTTTCCAAGTTGCTGCTGGTGGAGCTCGGGCTTGCGGACCGTTTCAAGGCCATCGCCGGCCGCGACACCTTCGCCGTGTGCAAGCCGGACCCCGGGCACCTGACCGGCGTGATCGCCATGGCCGGCGGCCGTGCCGGGCGCGCGGTGATGGTGGGCGACAGCGATGTCGACATCGCCACGGCCGCGGCCGCCAACGTGCCCTCGATCGGCGTCACGTTCGGCTACACGCTGCGCCCTGTACGCGAGCTAGGTCCGGGCGCCGTCATCGACCACTACCGGGAGTTTCCTGCTGCGCTGGCGAAAGTCCTGGCATAGCGTCGCGCTAGAGCGACGGACATTTCCCACGGCCCCAGCATGAGTGCAGCCATGAGCAATATGACAACGATCGAGGCAAAGGCGTTCGTCCCGTCCAGGGACTTCGGTTTGTCCAAGCGCTTCTATCAGGATTTGGGGTTCGACCTCGCATGGTCTTCGGAGGATCTCGCGTGCTTCCGGCAGGGGAACGCCAGCTTCCTCTTGCAGAACTTTTATGTAAGCGAGCACGCAGACAACTTCATGATGCATTTGCTCGTCGAGGACGTCGAGGCTTGGTGGGGCCACGTTCAGGCCCAGGGATTGCCCGCAAAGTATGGTGTCAAGGTCGAGCCACCGGCAGACAGGCCCTGGGGCCTGCGCGATTTCGTAATCATAGATCCCACAGGCGTCTTGTGGCGCATCGGACAGGATAGCAGCGCGGCATGACTCCGTTCGATCTGCTCCAAAGACATCCCCGTGCGGTCCTGCTGTCCGGGCCAACGCCCGTGGAGCATCTCGTGCGCCTGTCGCAGCGCCTGGGGGTTGAAGTGTTCGTGAAGCGCGACGATCTGACGGCGCTCGGGATGGGCGGCAACAAGATTCGGCAGCTGGAGTTCTACCTCGGCGACGCGCTTGCCAAAGGCGCCGACACGCTGCTCATCACCGGAGCCGTTCAGTCCAACTACGCGCGTGCCGCGGCTGCCGCGGCGGCCAAGCTCGGGCTCGATGCTGTTGTACAGCTCGAAGAACGCGTCCCGGGCATGGGCCGGACCTACTACCAATCGGGCAACGTGCTGCTCGATGACCTGCTGGGCGCCCGGCGCTTGAACTTTCCGGAGGGCGAGAACGAGGCAGGAGCCGACCAGGCCTTGCGCGAGGAGGCCAATCGGCTCAGGCAGCAGGGCCGCCGGCCGTATGTCATCCCCCTAGGGCTCGACAATCCGCCGCTCGGCGCTCTCGGTTACGTGCTGGCGGCACGAGAAGTCGTCGAGCAGGGCGTCGCCTTCGACTGCGCTGTCGTTGGATCGGGGAGCGGCTATACCCATGCAGGTTTTCTGTGCGGTCTCAGAGCACGCGGCATTCGCGTTCCGGTTCATGGTGCATGTGTGCGCCGTTCGGCAGATCTGCAACGAGGGCGGATCGCGACCATCTCACGCAAGCTGGAAACGCTTCTGGGATGCCCGCCGCTGGGCAACGACGACGTGTTGACCTGGGATATGGCGCTGGCGCCGGGCTACGGCCGACTGGGGCCGGAGGCGCGAGAGGCGATCGCACTCATGGCGAGGTGCGAAGGGCTTTTCGTCGATCCCGTCTACACGGCGAAAAGCCTTGCGGTTCTGATCGCACTTGCACGCGATGGTGCCATCGCCAAAGGGTCTCGTGTGCTGTTCATCCACACTGGTGGATTGCCGGCGATCTTCGCCTACGAGCCTGAGCTGCGGGCAGATTAGATTCCGGCGGGAGCGTCCGCGCCGCGGTCTGCGTGTGACCCACTCTCAGAGCGGGAAGACGATGCAGGTGGTGGTGCCGTGCGCCAGCAGGGTGCCGGTGGCGTCGAGGATCTTTCCCTCGGCGGTGGCGGAGCGGCGCCCCGTGTGCAGTGAGCGGCCTTCGGCGCGGATGGGGCCCGTCTTCTCGGTGATCGGCCGCACCATGTTGACCTTGATCTTGAGCGTCGTATAGCCGAGCCCGGCCTCGATCGTTTTCTGCACGGCGCAGCTCATGCAGCTGTCGAGCAGCGTCGCCGCCACCCCGCCGTGCACGGTGCCGATCGGATTGTAGTGGCGGAACTGCGGGGTCATGGTGAAGAGGGCGAAGCCCGGGGATACCTCCGCCAGGTCGAATCCCAGCGTCTCGGTAATCGGCGGCCGCGGCAGGCGTCCATCGACGATGCGTCTGAGGAACTCGAGCCCGCTCATGTCTTTCAGGAGCGTGAGCGGCGGCACGCCGATGTTGGAGCCGGCTTGGGGCATGGTCGCGGTCCTGTCTTTTCGGCTGGCGTTGCGCGCCGGGTGGGTTACGCCCGCTGCGGCCCGGCGGCTGCGGCCGCCTTCTCCAACTTTCGTTCCGGGCGCTCGATGGCGAAGCTGAGCGGCAGCGCGGTGGTGTACTTGATCTGCTCCATGGCGAAAGCGGAGGACACCTTGGAGATTTCGATGCGGGCGATCAGCTTCTTATAGAAGGCGTCGTAGGCGCCGATGTCGGGCACCACCACGCGCAGCAGATAGTCGACCTCGCCGCTCATGCGGTAGAACTCCACCACTTCCGGGAAGTCGACGACCGCGGCATGGAACTTCTCCAGCCAGGCCAGCGAGTGCTGGTCGGTCTTGATGGACACGAACACGGTGACGCCGGCGTTCACCCGCGGCGCGTCGAGGATGGCGACGCGGCGCTGGATGACGCCGGCCTCCTCCAGCTTCTGGATGCGCCGCCAGCACGGCGTGGTCGACAGTCCGACCTCCTTGCCGATGTCTGCCACCGATCTTGTGCAGTCGTGCTGCAGGATGCGCAGGATCTTGACGTCCATCTCGTCGAGCATGGCTGAAGCCGCCTCAAAACGGCGCTGTCCCGGTGCTACCGCCAATTGGAACATTTTTCCACGTGCCGGTGTGATCGCTGCGTATAGCAGCGCTTTTATTGCGTCAAGGCGCGTCCGACCATTGCAATATTTTCATGGTTCGCCATATCCT
>VBAB01000551.1 GCA_005888525.1 Alphaproteobacteria bacterium | reverse complement strand
TTCCGGTATCGGCGCGGCATACCGGCTGCAGGAAAGATGTCCCTCGAGGACATTCGCTATTCTGGAGTCCCGCGCCTGCATCGGCGGGACGTGGGATCTGTTCCGCTATCCGGGCATGCGCTCGGATTCCGATATGTTTACGCTCGGCTACCCGTTCCAGCCGTGGACCGAGCGCAAATCCATCGCCGATGGCCCTTCCATCCTGAATTACATCCACCGGACCGCGCGCGAGCACGGCATCGATCGCAAGATCCGGTTCAACCACCGCGTCAGGCGCGCGTCGTGGTCGTCGCGGGAGGCGAGGTGGCTGCTCGAAACGGAGCGCGGGTCCGATGCCGAGCCAGCCCGCTTCACCTGCAATTTCCTGCTCATGTGCAGCGGCTACTACAGCTACACGGAAGGCTACACGCCGGACTTCCCCGGCGTCTCTCGCTTCAGGGGTCGCATCGTTCACCCCCAGAACTGGACCGACGCCGTCGACTACGCCAACAAGCGGGTGGTCGTGATCGGCAGCGGCGCGACCGCCGTGACGCTGGTGCCGGAGCTTGCCAAATCGGCGGCCCACGTCACCATGCTGCAGCGCTCGCCGACCTATGTCGCCCCGTGGCCCGACGAGGATGCGATCGCCAACGCCCTGCGCCGCTATTTGCCGGCCAAAGCGGCTTGCGCGATCGCGCGGTGGAAGAATGTACTCGCGGGCATGTATTTCTATTGGCTCTGCAAGAACAGGCCCGAGCGCGCCAAGGCCATGGTCCTGGACGCCGTGCGCGCGGAGCTCGGCCCCGACTACGACGTCGCGAAGCACTTCACGCCGCGCTATAATCCCTGGGACCAGCGGCTTTGCCTCGCGCCCAACGGCGATCTCTTCAAATCGATCAAGCAGGGCGCAACGACTGTCGTCACCGACGAGATCGAGACCTTTACCGAGGCGGGCATCAAGCTGCGATCGGGCCGAGAGCTGGAAGCCGACCTCGTCGTGACCGCCACCGGGCTCAACCTGCAGGTCATGGGCGGCGCCGAGATCGAAGTCGACGGCGAGAGCGTGACCCCTGGACGGACGCTCAGCTACAGAGCGGCCATGTCCAGCGACGTCCCCAACCTTGCAGCGATCTTCGGCTACACCAACGCATCGTGGACCCTCAAAGCCGATCTCATCAGCTGCTACGTGTGCCGCCTGCTGAACTACATGCAAACACACAACTATCGCCAGTGCACGCCGCGCAACAGGGACCCGGACATCGTCCGGCTGCCGCCGGTCGATTTCACCTCGGGCTATTTCCAGCGGGCGATGGACAAGCTGCCGAGGCAGGGATCGCGCAAGCCGTGGCGCATCTACCAGAACTATGTGCGGGACCTTATGATGTATCGGTTCGCACCCCTGAATGACGGCGTGCTGGAGTTCTCGGGGCCTTCGGGACCGGCCAGTCCGGCAACCTCGCCTGTCGGCCGGGCGCTGGAAGGTGTCAGGACGACCTGAAGCAATTGCGTGGTCGCCAATTTGGTGGCCTACAGGCAACCGGAGGACATTCGGTGACGAGGAAACCCGCAGCCAATGGCGACTCCGTGCGTGCGCGAGAGGTGACCGACTCGCTGCGGCGCCAAGTGCGCGAGGAGCTGCCGGAGGTCGCGCAAATCTCAGACCAGGACCTGCAGGCGAAAGCCGTCGAAGCCTGGGCCTATGCGCTTGCCCACTCGAGCTTCAAATCGATCCATGACATCCCGCCGGCGGGCAATCCTGATGTCAACGAGGCCAAGCGCGGCGACCAGACGGACCACCTGCGCGGCGTCACGCGGCTCGCCATCGGCATCGCCAGGGAGATGGGCGCCGCCTATCCCGAGCTTGCCATCGACATGGACACGATCATCGCCGGCGGCCTGCTGCACGACGTGGGCAAGGCCTGGGAGTTCGATCCCGTCAATCGCAAGCGGTGGAAGTCGTCGCAGAGGCATTTCGGCCGCCCCTCGATCCGCCATCCGGCCTACGGCGCCCACATCTGTCTGACGGTGGGCCTGCCGGAAGAGATCGCGCACATCGCCATGGCGCATTCCGGCGAGGGCGAGTTGCTGCTGCGAAGCCTCGAGTGCATGATCGTCCACCAGGCCGACTACACGTTCTGGAACACGCTGCTCGCGGGCGGGCAGCTCAAGCCCGAGACCGTCTCGCCCGACAAGCGCCGCTACGTCCTCGACCGGCCATCCTGAGCCGATGCCCGAGCAGCGAAAGCCGGGCAGTCGAGGCGTGCCGCCGGGGCTCGCGGCGCGCACGCTCGCGGTGCACCTCGTCGCCGGCGTGCTCATCGACAAGCAGCCCTTGGAGCACGTGCTGGCGCAGTGCTCTGCCCGCCCGCAGGTGGCAGCCATGGAGGCGCGCGATCGGGCGCTCGCCCGGGCGGTGGCGGCCACCGTGCTGCGCCGGCAGGGCGAGCTGGAGCATGTGCTCAACGCCTTCCTGGAGCGGCCGCTGCCCGCGGACCAGGGTCGCCTGTGGCCGATCCTGCTCACCGGGGCCGCCCAGCTCCTCTGCCTCGACATGCCGGCTCACGCCGTCGTCGACCTGGCCGTGGAGGCGACCCGGCGGGATCGCGGCGCGCATCGCTTCGCCAAGCTGGTCAATGCCGTGCTGCGGCGCGTCGCCGAGCGCGGGCGGGAGCTGCTGGCCGGCCAGGACACGACGCGTCTCAACGTGCCCGATTGGCTGTGGCAGCGCTGGGGCGCGACCTACGGCCCTGAGGAGGCCCGCCGCATCGCCGAAGCGAGCCTGAGCGAGGCGGCTCTCGACATCAGCGTGAAGCATGGCGCGGCAGCGTGGGCGGAGCGGCTCGGCGGCCGCATGTTGCCCACGGGCTCGGTGCGCCTCGTCTCCCACGGCCGCATCGAGGACCTGCCGGGT
>VBAB01000550.1 GCA_005888525.1 Alphaproteobacteria bacterium | reverse complement strand
ATCCGCTGCTTCAGGCTCGGCACCACGCCAGGGATCTCCGCGAGCTTGGTCTGTTGGCCGCTCAGCGAGGAGCCGAGCTTCGGCACGGCGCCGAACAGGCCTTGCGTGTAGGGGTGGCGCGGTGAGCGGTAGAGCTGGGCCACCGGCGCCTCCTCCACCTTGCGCCCCGCGTACATCACCATCACCCGCTCGGCCACCTCGGCGACGATGCCGAGATCGTGCGTGATCAGGATGATGGCGGCGCCCACCTTGGACTTCAGGTCCTTCATGAGGTCCAGGATCTGCGCCTGGATGGTGACGTCGAGCGCCGTGGTCGGCTCGTCGGCGATCAGCAGCTTGGGCCGGCAGGAAAGCGCGATGGCGATCATCACCCGCTGGCGCATGCCACCCGAGAGCTGGTGCGGATACTCGTCGAGGCGGCGCTTGGTCTCCGGGATGCCGACGAGCTGCAGCATCTCCTGGGCCCTGTCGTCGGCCTCTCGCCGGCTGACGCGCTGATGCAATCGCAGCGTCTCGCCGAGCTGGCGGCCGACGGTGAGGACGGGATTGAGGCTCGTCATCGGCTCCTGGAAGATCATGGAGATGTCATTGCCGCGCACGCGCCGCATCTCCTTGTCGGAGAGCTGCAGCAGGTCGATGCCCCGGAAGCGGATGGAGCCTGCGATCTTGCCCGGCGGCTCGGGGATCAGGCGCAGGATGGAGTTGGCGGTCACGGACTTGCCGCAGCCCGATTCGCCCACCACCGCCAGCGTCTCGCCCTCCTCGACGTGGAAGGAGACGCCGTCGACGGCCCGGTTCACCCCGTCCGGGGTGCGGAAGTGCGTCTGCAGGTTCTCGACCTCGAGCAGTGGCATGGGTCAGGCGCTTCCGACGGATAAGCCCACACCTTTGTCATCCCGGGCTTTATGCCCGGGATCCAGCTCTCTGCTGGCCGCGCAGCTTGTCGATGGCTGGATCCCGGTGACAAGCACCGGAATGACAACGGAGGCGTTCGTTGGTCCGGTCACAGCGCTACAGCCGCTTGGCCATGCGCGGATCGAGCATGTCGCGCAGGCCGTCGCCCAGGAGGTTCACCGCCAGCACGGTGAGCGACAGGAACACGGCCGGGAAGAACACGATGAAGGGCTTCACCTGCCACAGCGCGCGGCCCTCGGCCATGATGTTGCCCCAGGAGGGGATGTTGGGCGGCGTGCCGGCGCCGATGAAGGACAGGATCGACTCGACGATCATGGCGCTCGCGCAGATGAAAGTCGCCTGCACGGTCATCGGCGCCAGCGTGTTGGGCAGGATGTGGCGCAGGATGATCATCGGCGTGCGCGTGCCCGCCGCCACGGCCGCGTCGACGTAGGGTTGCTCGCGAAGGGACAGCACGACCCCGCGCACCAGCCGGGAGACGCGCGGGAATTCGGCGATCGTAATGGCGGTGATGACGTTGCCGACGCTGCCGCGCGTCAGCGCCATCAGCGCGACGGCGAGCAGGATCGGCGGGATCGACATCATGCCGTCCATCACCCGCATGATGATGCCGTCGGCCCAGCGCACGAAGCCCGAGACCAAGCCGATAGCGAGGCCCGCGAGCGACGCCAGGATGGCCACCGAGAAGCCGACCGCGAGCGACACGCGGGTGCCGTAGAGCACGCGCGAATAGATGTCGCGCCCCATCATGTCGGTGCCGAACCAGAAGTCGGCCGAGGGCTCGCGCGTGCGCTTTGCGGGAGCGAGCGCGGTCGGGTCGACGGTGCCGAGATAGGGCGCCAACACCGCGATCAGCAGCATGACGATCAGCAGGGCGCTGCCGAAGGCGATGGTCGGGTGGCGATAGATGAAGCCCGAAAGGCCGTGCCGCACCTTGATCGGCGGCAGTACGTCCGGCATCGCCGGCGCAACTGCGATGCCGGGCGGCACGGCGATTATCGAGGATTGGGCGCTCAATATCGGATCCTCGGATCGAGCAGGGTGTAGAGCACGTCGACGACCAGATTGACCAGAACGTAGACGAAGCTGAAGAGCAGAACGATGCCCTGGATGAGCGGATAGTCGCGGCGCACGATCGCATCGATGGTCAGGCGGCCCAGTCCCGGGATCGCGAAGACGCTTTCCGTCACCACGGCGCCGCCGATCAGCAGCGCCACGCCGATGCCGATGACTGTGACGATGGGCACCGCGGCGTTCTTCAAGGCGTGCACGAACAGGATGCCGCCCTGCCCCATGCCCTTGGACCGCGCGGTGCGGATGTAATCCTGCTGCAGGACCTCGAGCATGGAGGCGCGGGTGATGCGGGCGATGAGCGCGATATAGACGCAGCCGAGCGCTACGGCCGGCAGCACCAAGTTCTCCAGCCAGGGCCAGAAACCGCGCGCTATCGGGGTGTAGCCCTGCACGGGAAACCAATCGAGCTGGAGCGCGAACACGTACGCCAGCAGGTAGCCGACCACGAACACCGGTACGGAAAAGCCGAACACCGCGAACGCCATCAGCGCGCGGTCGATCCATGTCCCCGCCTTCCAGGCGGCGATGACGCCCATCGGCACGGCGATGGTGACCGCGAGGATGAGCGTCACCACCATCAGCGACAGCGTCGGCTCGAGCCGCTGGGCAATCAGCTTGGTGACGGGCAGGCCGGTGAACATCGACGTGCCGAGGTCGGCCTGCAGGATGCTCCAGGACCACTCACCGAAGCGGACGAGGAACGGACGGTCGAGACCTAGCCCAATGCGGATCTTCTCGATGTCCTCCGGCGAGGCCTGGTCGCCGGCGATGACGGCGGCAGGATCGCCCGGCGCGATGTAGAGCAGGCTGAACACGAAAAGGGCGACGATCGCCATGACTGGGATCGTCGCCACGATGCGCCGGACGATGTGAGCGAGCATGATTGCGTGCCGGGCCGTTAGTGTTCGTTCGCCAACATCAAACCGACGCGGTCACCGGGATCCATCGAGCACCGCCCTCCAGCGTTCGCGGTTGTCTGGATACCGGGGACGAGCCCCGGTATGACAAATCGTGGTGGTCTGCTGAGCCACATCGCTACGCTTTCGCCACGCCCCAGAAGAACGGTATCGGGGCCTTGACGATGCCGGTGACGTTGCTGCGCCAGGCCTGATAGCCGTAGTAGAAGCCGGTCGGCACGTAGACGACGTGCTCCATCGCTGCCTTGTTGAGGCGCGCGACCGCCGACTTCTCCTCGGCCAGGTCCTTGGCCGAGAACCAGGCCGCGACCTCCTTTTCCACCTCCGGGCTGTCGGGCCAGCCGAACCAGGCCTTGTCGCCGGTGCCGCGCACGGCGATGTAGGCTGCCGGATTGGCGCAGTCGGCACCCGCGTGCCAGGTGTGGAACATGCCCCAGCCACCCTGCCCCGGCGGCGACTTCGACGCGCGGCGCTGTCCGACCGTGCCCCAGTCGGTGGCGACGAAATCGACCGTCATGCCGATCTTCTTGAGCAGGTCGGCCGTCACCTCGCCCATGGCCTTGAGCGGCGGCTGGTCCTGCGCCACCAGGCAGGTGACCGGCTGGCCGGAATAGCCGGCTTCAGCGAGCAGCTTCTTGG
>VBAB01000549.1 GCA_005888525.1 Alphaproteobacteria bacterium | reverse complement strand
TCGATATCCTCATCAACAACGCCGGCATCAACATCCGCAAGCCGCCGCACGAGCTGGCGCTGGCCGAGTGGCGCCAGGTCATCGACGCGAACCTCACCAGCATCTTCACCTGCTCGCAGGCCGTCTACGCGACCATGCGCGACGCGGGCGGCGGCAAGATCATCAACATCGGCTCGATGCTGTCGATCTTCGGCGCCGCCTTCGCGCCCGCCTACGGCGCCTCCAAGGGCGGCGTCGTGCAGCTCACCAAATCGCTGGCCACGGCCTGGGCCAAGGACAACATCCAGGTGAACGCCGTGCTGCCCGGCTGGATCGACACCGAGCTCACGCGAAAAGCCCGCGAGGAGGTCTCAGGGCTCAACAGCCTCGTCCTCATGCGCACCCCGGCCAAGCGCTGGGGTGTCCCCGACGACCTCTCCGGCATCGCCGTGTTCCTCGGCAGTGCCGCCTCCGACTTCGTCACCGGCACCGCCATCCCCGTCGACGGCGGGTACTCGGTGCAGGTTTAGGTTGCATAGGGGGTCTGACCCCTCGCGCACCACGTTGCCATTCTGCAGCACGGCAGCGGCGAGGGGCCTGACCCCCTCCTCCTTACCCATTACCGCGCCACAGTTTTTCGGCTATGGTCGGCGCGGTGCCGGGGGAGTGCCGAGTTGGGGATGGTGCGCGTATGAACGAGACGAGCCCGGGGGTGATAGACGCGGAAACGCCCGTCAATCCCTACAGCCTGCTGGAGGCCGTCAACCGCTCGAGCGACTCGGCCAACGCCGCGTGGCTGATCTACATTGCCCTCATCAGCTACCTGCTGATCACTGTGGCCGGGATCAGCCACAAGGACCTGTTGCTCAACAGCGACATCGCACTGCCCATCCTGCAGGTCAGAATAGAGCTCACCCGCTTCTTCCTGTTCGCGCCCATCCTACTCGTGCTGCTGCACTTGGGGCTCATGGGCCAGCTGGTGCAGCTGGCGCGCAAGACGCTCGAGTTCGCGGGCTCGATCCGCATGCTGGAGACGACCGAGCAGCGCACCCACCCCCTGCGCCTCGAGCTCGACAACTTCTTCTTCGCTCAGGCCATCGCCGGCCCCGAGCGCAGCCGCATCGTCGGCATGTTCCTGCACGGCATGTCGTGGCTGACCATCGTCGTCATGCCGGTGGTCCTGCTCCTCTACGTGCAGCTCTCCTTCCTGCCCTATCACGACGTCACCATCACGTGGGTGCATCGGCTGACCGTGCTCGCCGACATCGCGCTCCTCGTGCTCATCGGCGTCTTCCTGTGGCGGCTGGAGACGTCGTTCATTCGTGCCTTCCTGCGCACGAGCCTGCATCACCCCATCAGCCTGCTGCTGACCGTCACTCTGCTGGCCGGGGTGGCCGGCTTCTCGCTCTTCGTCGCCACCATCCCCGGCGAGGCCATCGATCAGCCGGCTGCCGCCGCCGCCGGCGTGCGCCAGGCCAGGGAAGGACGACAGGTCTTCGGCTACACCGTGCCTGCCTTCGCGGCGAGCACCGAGGGCTCGCTGCTCGGCTTCTTTAGCCGCAACCTCGTCGTCGCCGACACCGACCTGGTGGTCGACAAGGACGTGACGCCGGGTGAGCCGTCGCTCAACTTGCGCGACCGCGATTTGCGTTTCGCCAAGCTCGACCGCACCGACCTGCACCAGGCCGACATGACGGGCGCCAACCTCGACGGCGCGAGCCTCGTCGGCGCCGACTTGCGCGGCATCTGGCTCTCCTGCACCGACCTCAACGAGCTCCTCCTCACCAACAGTCGCGGCGCTGCCCGGTGCGCGAGCGCGCGCGGCGCCAATTTCGCCAAGGCGCGTCTCGCCGACGCCAGGATGGCGGGCATCGACTTGCGCGCAGCGAGATTCGAGGAGGCTCAGCTCCCGGGCGCGCA
>VBAB01000548.1 GCA_005888525.1 Alphaproteobacteria bacterium | reverse complement strand
CTCGCCCCGTCGCTCTCGGCTGATCTGCTGGCGCGCCTCAAGGAGCGCGCCGATGCCGAGGCGATTTCCGTGTTCTCCAAGAACCTGAAAGACCTGCTGCTGGCGGCGCCGGCCGGTCCGCGCGCCACCATGGGCCTGGATCCCGGCTTCCGTACCGGCGTCAAGGTCGCGGTGGTGGACCAGACCGGCAAGGTCGTGGATACGACCGCCATCTTCCCACATGAGCCTCGGAACGACTGGGCGGGCTCGCTCGCCGCCCTTGCCGCGCTGTGCATGCGCCACAAGGTCGATCTGGTGAGTGTCGGCAACGGCACGGCCAGCCGCGAGACCGACAAGCTCGTCGCCGAGCTGATCGCCAAGATGCCCAACCTCAAGCTCACCAAGGCGATGGTGTCGGAGGCCGGCGCCTCGGTCTATTCGGCCTCCGAGCTGGCGGCCAAGGAGTTCCCCGACCTCGACGTCACCCTGCGCGGTGCCGTCTCGATCGCGCGCCGCCTGCAGGACCCGCTCGCCGAGCTGGTCAAGATCGAGCCCAAGGCCATCGGCGTCGGCCAGTACCAGCACGATGTGGACCAGACCGGGCTCGCCCGCTCGCTCGATGCGGTGGTGGAGGACTGCGTCAACTCGGTGGGTGTCGACGTCAATACCGCGTCAGCCCCGCTGCTGGCGCGCGTGTCGGGGCTGAACCAGACGCTCGCCGCCAACATCGTGGCGTTCCGAGACGAGAACGGCGCCTTCAAGACGCGCACGGCGCTCAAGAAGGTGCCGCGCCTGGGGCCGAAGACCTTCGAGCAGGCGGCGGGCTTCCTGCGCATCATGAACGGCAAGAATCCGCTCGATGCCTCCGCCGTGCACCCGGAGGCCTATCCGGTGGTCGAGAAGATCTCGGAGGCGACCAAGCGTCCCTTGAAGTCCATGATCGGCGACCGGGCGTTCCTGCAATCGCTGAAACCCGCGGCGTTCGCGGACGCCCAGTTCGGCATCCCCACCGTCACCGACATCCTGGCCGAGCTGGAGAAGCCCGGCCGCGATCCGCGCCCCGAGTTCAAGACCGCCACCTTCCAGGAGGGCATCGAGAAGCTCTCGGACCTCGAGCCCGGCATGCAGCTCGAAGGCGTCGTCACCAACGTCACGGCATTCGGCGCCTTCGTGGACGTGGGCGTGCACCAGGACGGGCTCGTGCACATCTCCGAGCTCTCCGACCGCTTCGTCAAGGACCCGCGCGAGGTGGTGAAGGCCGGCGATGTCGTGAAAGTGCGCGTCAAGGAGGTCGACGTGGCGAGGAAGCGCATCGCCCTCACCATGAAGTCGGGCGCCATCGATCGGTCCGCTGGAACTCCCCGTTCCGCCACCCCGGCACCCGCCCGACCGACCAGCGCCGCCCCGCCGCCGCGCAAGACCCCCGAGCCGCCCGCCGAAAGCGCTCTCGCCGCCGCGCTGCGCCGCGCCCAGGAGCGCCGATAATTGTCATACCGGGGCTTGTCCCCGGTATCCAGCCATCCCCATGCGCCGGAGCAAGAGGCACGATGGATCCCGGTGACCCCGGCCTTCGCGGCGGCAGGCAAGCCCCGGTATGACAACAATGCCGGACAGGCGAGGGCTCGATGGCTCCCCCAGCTCCTGCCGATCGAGCGCATCCCTAACGTCGGCGGCCCCTGCCAAAGCGGCTCGCATTTCCGGCATGTCGATTGGCGCCGCATGTAATAGGCTCCGGTGTGCACAAGCAGGACGTCGCCAGGGAGGACACCCATGAGGCTCGGATATTTGCTGCGCTATGCGGGGCTGGCCGGCGGGCCGCCGATGGAGCATGTGCTGGAGGCGGAGCGGCTCGGCTACCATTCGGTGTGGTGCGGCGAGGCCTACGGCAACGACGCGGTCAGCCCCATTGCCTGGGTGCTGGCCCGCACCACCAGGATCAACGCCGGCACCGGCATCATGCAGATGTCGGCCCGCACGCCGGCCTGCGCCGCCGCCACCGCGGCCACGCTGCAGTCGATGTCGGGCAACCGTTTCCTGATGGGCATCGGTCCGTCCGGCCCGCAGGTCATCGAGGGCTGGCACGGCATGCCCTATGGCAAGCCCCTGGGGCGGACGCGGGAATACATCGAGATCGTGCGTAAGGTGTTCGCGCGCGAGGCGCCGCTGACCCACAAGGGCGAGCACTACCAGATCCCCTACGCGGGTGCGGATGCGACCGGTCTCGGCAAGCCCCTGAAGAGCACCATGCACCCCGATCCGAGCCTGAAGATCTACACCGCCGCGTTCTCGCCGGCCGGATTGCGCACCGCCGGCGAGCTGGCCGACGGCGTGCAGCCGATCTACATGAGCCCGGAGCGCACGGGCCTCATCACCGAGCCGGTGCTGGAAGGCATGGCCGCCGCCGGCAAGGGCAAGACGCTCGCCCAGTTCGACATCGCCCCGTTCGTCCGCGTCGCCATGGGCAAGGACCTGCAGGCCTGCCGCAATGCCTTGAAGCCGGAGATGGCGCTCTACATCGGCGGCATGGGGGCGCGCAGCAAGAATTTCTACAACGACTACGTCAAGCGCCTGGGCCACGAGGCGGCGGCGGTGAAGATCCAGGACGCCTTCCTGGCCGGGCGCCGGGACGAGGCGGCGGCCGCCGTCCCGGACGCGCTGATCGACGAGACGGCGCTGGTCGGCCCGCCGGAGCGCATCAAGGATCGGGTGCAGGCCTGGAAGGCGGCCGGCAAGGACCACAGCATCGGCAGCATGCTGCTGGGAGGCGCCAGCATCGAGGCCTTGCGCGTCATCGCCGAAGCCGCTCTCTGACGCGGTGGCTGAATTGGCACTATCCCGTCGAGCCGAGGCGCGCGTCCGCACTGGTGCGAGGGGTGCATCGTCACCATGTTAGTGGTGAAGCGGGCGCAGCAGGCGCGCGCTCTGTTCACCCCGCAACCGGCGCCGGCATGCGCCTGCCGCAAGAAGGAATGGAACCGAGATGGCTCGCCCACAGACAGGTGGCTTTACCCCCAAGCCCGGCAAAGAACGCAACAGTGGACCCGACAAGATGCGCATGAGCCATGTTCGCCTGCGCAAGGACATCAAGCGCATCGAGGCCGAACAAGCCAAAGCGGCCGCTCTC
>VBAB01000547.1:3374-6964 GCA_005888525.1 Alphaproteobacteria bacterium | reverse complement strand
GGCGCCCTTGTCCTTGGCGGTGCCATGGATCTCGAGCCAATTGAGCTCGCGCAGGCGGGTGTGCGCATAGTCCCGCAGCTCGGCCTCGTGGCGGGCGATGCGCTCGCGGCCGATCTGCAACATGTAGTCGAGGGCAGCGCCGAGGCCAATGGCCTGCACGATCGGCGGCGTGCCGGCCTCGAACTTGTGCGGCGGCACGCCATAGTTGATGGCGTCTTGGTGCACGCTCTCGATCATCTCGCCGCCGCCCATGTACGGCGGCATGGCGTCGAGGTGCTTCTTCTTGGCGTAGAGCACGCCGATGCCCGTCGGCCCGTAGGTCTTGTGGCCGGTGAAGACGTAGAAGTCGCAGTCGAGATCCTGCACGTCGACGGGCATGTGCACCGCGGCCTGGCTGCCGTCGACCAGCACGGGAATGCCGCGCGCGTGCGCCAGCTTCACAACCTCCTTGATGGGGACGACGGTGCCCAGCACGTTCGACATGTGCGTGATCGCTACCATCTTCGTGCGCTTGGTGAGCAGCTTCTCGAACTCGTCGAGCAGGAACGTGCCGTCATCGGCAATCGGCGCCCACTTGAGCACGCAACCCTTGCGCTCGCGATGGAAATGCCAGGGCACGATGTTGGAGTGGTGCTCCATGATCGAGACGACGATCTCGTCGCCTTTGCGGAAGTCCATGCCGTAGGAGCTGGCGACGAGGTTGATGCCCTCGGTGGCGTTGCGCGTGAAGATGATCTCCTCCACGCTCGGCGCATTGAGGAAGCGGCGCGCGGTCTCGCGCGCGTCCTCGTAGCGGGCGGTGGCGGCGTTGGAGAGGAAGTGCAACCCGCGATGGACGTTGGCGTATTCCATCTTGTAGGCGTAGTCGATGGCGTCGAGCACGGAGCGCGGCTTCTGCGCCGAGGCGCCGTTGTCGAGATAGACCAGCGGCTTGCCGTAGACCTCGCGGAAGAGGATCGGGAAGTCGGTGCGGATGGTCTCGACGTCGTAGGCGGCCTCGCCCGCGATGTCGGTCTCTTTCATCATTGCCGTCATTTGCGTTCTCCGCCGCCGCGCCGCGCTAAGGCTGCGAGGCCGAGAGTGTGGCCAGCCGGCGCGTGGCTATGCCCGCTAGCGCCGCGCGCACGCGCTCGTCTCCGACCTTGTCGATGGCCTCGACGATGAAGCTCTCGATCAGGAGCGCGCGCGCCTCCGCTGTGGGTATGCCGCGCGAGCGCATGTAGAACAGCAGGTCCTCGTCGATCTCGGCTGCCGTGGAGCCATGGCCGCAGACCACGTCGTCGGCGTGGATCTCGAGCTCGGGCTTGGAATCGAACTCGGCGTCCTGCGACAGCATCAGCACCTGGGCCATCTGCTTGCCGTCGCTCTTCTGTGCGTCGGGACGGACGATGACCTTGCCCTGAAAGACGCCGTGCGCCTTGTCGGCGAGCACGCCCTTGAAGAGCTCGCGGCTCTCGCAGCCGGGCACCGCATGGTCGACCACCAGCGTGGTGTCGATGTGCTCGGCGCCGCGCCCCAGGAACGCGCCCGAGATGTCGAGCTTGGCACCCTCGCCCTTGAAGGTGACGAAGAGGTTATTGCGCGCGAGGCCCGTCGACGCGGTGAGCTGGAAGGCGTGGTAGGTCGCCGCCTTGCCGAGCGTCGCCAGCCAGGTGGCCAGGTGGCTGGCGGCCTCGCCGGCCACCGTGCACTTTGTGTGAGTGAGATGCGCGCCGTCGCCGACCGAGACGTCGCTCAGCGTATTGGCTTGACCCGGCGCCGCACCCCGCAGTGCGACGTGGGCTTCGATCACGGTCGCATGGGCGCCGTCGCCCAGCTCGAGGATATTACGCGTGGTGACGAGGCGCCCTTCCGTGGCCGTGCGGGCGAAGACGAGGAGCAGCGGCTTGTCGAGCCGGACCGCCTTGCCGATGCGGATGACGGCGCCGTCCGTCATGAACGCGGTGTTGAGCGCGATCACGGCTTCCTGGCCGATAGCGCTCGCGGCGATTAGACCATCGCCGGCATGGTCGCCGGATTTGGCGAGCGCTGCCGCCAACGAGGCTATCTCCAGCCCCTTGGCAGCGGCCACGGTCGAAAGCTCGGGGACATGCTGCCCGTCGACGAACACCATGCGATAGGCGTCGAGCGCGGCCAGGTCTTCCAGCGCCGCGTCGATGTCAGGTGCAGACGTCTTTGCCGCGCCGCCGACTGCCGGGGACAGGGGCTCCTTGAGGGCGCTGCGCAGGTCCGTCCATTTCCACTGCTCGATGCGGCGATGCGGCAGGCCGAGCGCCGCAAAGGTGCCGATGGCGGCCTTGCGCGCCTCCGTCACGGCACGTCCGCCCGGCAGCTTCGCGGCGACAGCCTCGAAGTCGTGGGAGAGCGCCTGCTCTACCTTGGTCCTTGTCAGAGCTACAGTCATCTTGTCTCGTCGGCCTCAAGCACTCTCGAGAGCCTTGCTCTTGAACTCGGCGTAGCCGGTCTTCTCGAGCTCGAGCGCCAACTCCTTGCCGCCGGTCTTGCGGATCGTGCCGCCGGCCATCACGTGCACCTTGTCCGGCACGATGTAGTTCAGGAGTCGCTGGTAGTGGGTGATGACCAGCATCGCCCGATCCTTGGAGCGCAGCTTGGTGACGCCCGCCGAGACGACGCGTACGGCGTCGATGTCGAGGCCGGAGTCGGTCTCGTCGAGCACGCACAAGCTGGGCTCCAGCACCGCCATCTGCAGGATTTCCATGCGCTTCTTCTCGCCACCCGAAAAGCCGACGTTCACCGGCCGCTTCAGGATCTCGTCGGCGATGCCCAGGCTCGTCGCCTCCTCCCGCACGCGCTTCAGGAACTCGGGCGTGGTGAGCTCCTTCTGCCCGCGCTTTCTGCGGACCGCGTTGAAGGCCGTGCGCAGGAAGGTGAGCGTGGCGACGCCAGGGATCTCCATCGGGTACTGGAAGGCGAGAAATACGCCCTTGGCGGCGCGCTCATCGGGCTCCATGGCGAGCAGGTCCTCGCCGTTCCAGAGCACCTCGCCGTCGATCACCTCGTAGCCCTCGCGGCCGGCGAGCACATAGGCGAGCGTGGATTTGCCCGAGCCATTGGGGCCCATGATCGCGTGCACCTGGCCTTTGGGGACCTCGAGGCTGACCCCGTTCAAGATCAGCTTGTCCTCATCCGCCAGCTTCACGCGCAGGTTTTTGATTTCCAGCATCGCTCATGCCATCTCCACTTGCGGGGCCGGTCGGCCCCGGCTTCAACCCTTCTCGGGGCTGGAAGCCAACTCGATCTCGGTTGGATAGAGAACGCCCATCCAATCGCATTCGCCCTTGGCGGCCTTGCCGTTCTTGCTGAACTCGACCAGGAAGGCCTCGCCCGGCCCGAAGGTCTCGACCACCGTGCCCACGTCGCCCGCCCGCAGCACGTACCCCGGACTCGTCTGCGACAATGCATTGCGCCGCTTGCACTCCCTCTCGTCCAGCTCCCGGTTCAGCCTCGCCGTCGTCACCGCCGTCATCATTTCCGCCGCATCACGCATCTTTTCGCTCCTTGAATGCGAGGCTCGTCCGGTAGCTGCCGGCGGGCCTTCCCTTGGGTCTGCTCCATCACCTCTTGGCCAT
>VBAB01000547.1:0-3321 GCA_005888525.1 Alphaproteobacteria bacterium | reverse complement strand
CTCCATCGGTCTTGGCGCGTGCCAACCGTACGAATCCGACCACCAGGACCGCAACCATCAGTGCCCAAACGCCAATTGCCCAGCCGCTAAAGGTACTTCCCGGATTTTGCTGCGATGCCACAAGAAGAAACGGAACCACGAACACCAGGCCCAGGAACGCGAGACTGGCAACCCAGCCCTTCCAATTGGCCGGCGTGGCGCCATAGCCGTGGCTCTTCGGCTTGAACCAATACTGCGTCATCCAACCGAACCTTCGAGGGACACGCCGATCAGCTTCTGCGTCTCGGCCATGAACTCCATCGGCAGCTGCTGCAGGACGTCGCGCACGAAGCCGTTGACGATCAGCGCTACCGCTTCTTCCGCCGACAGGCCCCGCTGCCGGCAGTAGAACAGCTTGTCGTCCGAGATCTTGGACGTGGTGGCCTCGTGCTCGAAATGGGCGGAGGCGTTCTTGGCCTCGATATAAGGCACGGTGTGGGCGCCGCACTTATCTCCAATCAGGAGAGAATCGCAGTTGGTGAAGTTGCGCGCGTTGGTGGCTTTGCGATGCGCGGAGACCAGTCCTCTATAAGTGTTCTGCGAGTGCCCGGCGGCGATGCCCTTGGAGATGATCCGGCTCGAGCTGTTCTTGCCCAGATGGATCATCTTGGTGCCGCTGTCGACCTGCTGGTAGCCGTTGGAGACGGCGATGGAATAGAACTCGCCGCGCGAGTTGTCCCCGCGCAGGATGCAGCTGGGGTACTTCCAGGTGATGGCCGAGCCGGTCTCCACCTGCGTCCACGAGATCTTGGAATTGTGGCCGCGGCAGTCGCCCCGCTTGGTGACGAAATTGTAGATGCCGCCCTTGCCGTTCTTGTCGCCCGGATACCAGTTCTGCACGGTGGAGTACTTGATCTCCGCGTCGTCGAGCGCGATGAGCTCGACCACCGCGGCGTGCAGCTGGTTCTCGTCGCGGGTCGGCGCCGTGCAGCCCTCGAGGTAGGACACGTAGGAGCCCTTGTCGGCGATGATCAGCGTGCGCTCGAACTGGCCGGTCTGCTTCTCGTTGATGCGGAAGTAGGTGGAAAGCTCCATCGGGCAGCGCACGCCCTGCGGCACATAGACGAACGAGCCGTCGGAGAACACCGCCGAGTTCAGGGACGCGTAGAAGTTGTCGGACTGCGGCACCACCGAGCCCAGGTACTTGCGCACCAGCTCCGGGTGGTTGCGGACGGCTTCCGAGATGGCGCAGAAGATGACGCCCGCCTTCGCCAGCTCCTCCTTGAAGGTGGTGACCACGGACACGCTGTCGAACACGGCGTCGACGGCCACGCGCGAGCCGTTCTGCACGCCCGCCAGGATCTCGCGCTCCCTCAGCGGGATGCCGAGCTTTTCGTAGGTGCGCAGCAGCTCCGGGTCGACGTCGGCGAGGCTCTTGGGCCCTTCCGTCGATTTCGGCGCGGAATAGTAATAGAGGTCCTGGAAGTCGATTCTGGGATAGCGCACGTTGGCCCAGACGGGCTCGGTCATCGTCTTCCAGCGACGGAAGGCTTCCAGCCGCCATTCCAGCATCCAGGCCGGCTCGCCTTTCTTCCTGGAGATGAAGGCGACGGTGCTCTCGTCGAGGCCCTTGGGCGCTTTCACGCTCTCGACGTCGGTCTCGAAGCCGTACTTGTACTGGTCGACGTCGATCTTCCGAACCTGATCAATCGTCTGTTGAACTGCTGGCATCGGTGCTCTGATCCTGCTCTCGATTCTGTATTCTTCTATGCGACCGCGCGTTCCCGACGGCCGACGGCGATATGGCTCCAGGCGCCCAGAAAGCTCGCGACGTCACGCTCCGTCGAGCCATGGCCCAGACTGATGCGGATTGCGCCACGGGCAAGCTGCGGGGCGACTCCCATCGCGGCAAGCACGTGGCTCGTCCCGACCTTGCCCGACGAGCACGCGGCGCCCGCGCTCACGGCAATGCCCGCAAGATCAAGCGCGATGACCAGCGTCTCGGCGCTGGCGCCTGGCAGCGCCACGATCGTCGTGTTGGGCAGGCGAGCCGCGCTCTCGGCGACAATCACGGCGTGCAGCGTGATCGTGCGCACCTGCGCCTCCAGCTGCTCGCGCAGCCCCTGCACACCCTGCATGCGGGCGAGATCGCGCTGGGCAGCCTCGGCCGCGGTGGGCAGCCTCGGCCGCGGCGCCGAAGCCGGCGATGGCAGCAACGTTCTCGGTGCCGGCGCGGCGTCGCCGCTCCTGGCCGCCACCCGAGACGAGCGGTGGCAGGCTCGCCTCCCCGCGGATGATCAGCGCACCCACGCCCTTGGGGCCACCGAGCTTGTGCGCGGAGAGCGTCAAATAGTCGACGCCGAGCTCGGCGACATCGAGGGCCAAGCGGCCGCCCGCCTGCACCGCATCGCTGTGCACGGCAAGCCCGTGCTCCCTGGCGATTCTGGCCAGGTCAGCAACAGACTGCAGCACGCCGGTCTCGTTGTTGGCCATCTGCAGCGTCAGCAGCGCGCGGCGACCCGATACCTGCGGCATCGCTGCGAGGAGGCCGTCGCGGCGGACCACGCCGTCGCTATCGACGGGCATCTCGATCAATTGCGAGCGGGAATTCCGCGCAGGCACCAGCACGGAATCATGCTCGATTCCCGCAACTAGGATCGCGTCCCAACCCGCGGCCAGCACCGCATTGTTGCCTTCCGTGCCGCCGCTGGTGAAGACGACCTCGGCCGGCTTGGCACCAACGAGGGCGGCAACGTGCTCGCGCGCATCCTCGACAATGGCACGCGCGCGGCGGCCTTCGGCATGCGGCGAGGACGGATTGCCCACGACATCGAGCGCGGCGACCATCGCGGCCCGCGCCTCGCGCCGCAACGGCGCCGTGGCGTTCCAGTCCAGATATGTGCGCGCCCGGCTCATTCGCTCGGCGAACCAATGGGCGGCCGCATGGGCCGCGGGCCGAAGGGCGGCGCCGAGGGCTGCCGACTGGCCCGCACCGTCTGCTTGGCGGGCGGGATGCCGTCGATGACCTCTTGCAGCGTCACGCTTTCCAGGAAGGCCGCGATCTGCTCGCCGAGCGCATCCCACAAGCCGTGCGTCAGGCAACGCTGGCCGGGCATGCAGGGCTTGGCCGCCTCGCCGCCACAGCGCGTCATGCGGATGTCCTCCTCGACCGCGGCCATGATCTCGGCGACGGTGATTGCGCTCGCCGGCCGGGAGAGGCGGTAGCCGCCCAACCGTCCGCGTGCGCTCTCGACCAGCCCGGCACGCCGCAGTTTGAGGAAGAGCTGCTCCAGGTAGGCGAGCGAGGTCTGTTGGCGCCCGGCAATCATCGACAGGGCCAGC
>VBAB01000546.1 GCA_005888525.1 Alphaproteobacteria bacterium | reverse complement strand
CCGCGCTGTTGATCGGTGCGCTGCCGCCGCTGCGCCCCGGCGCCCGCGTGCTCGACTACGCCTGTGGATCGGGGGTGATCGGCGCCGGCGCGGCAGCATTTGCACCCGGCATCGTGCTGGAATTGCTGGATAACGACAGCGTGGCGCTCGAAGCCGCGCGCGAGAATGTGCCCGGCGCGCACCTGCATCTCGGGGCGGCGCTCGCCGTCGTCGGCGGCGCGCGCTACGACGCCATCCTGTCCAATCCGCCGCTGCACGAGGGGTTCGTCGAGAATCACGCGCAGCTGGAGCAGCTCATCGCCGACGCGCCGGCGCACTTGCAGCCCGGCGGCATCCTAAAAATCGTGGTGCAACGTCGCGTGCCGCTCGACCGGCTGCTGTCCCAGCACTTCGCCACCGTCACGACCCCAGCCGAGAACGGCCGCTATCGCGTGTGGCGGGCCGCTACGACATGAGACAGCTCGACCGCATTACTTCGCCGCTTCGAGGATGGCGATCTCCGCCTCCGAGAGGCGCGTAGCGCGGGTGTTGGGTCATCGCTTGCGCTCGACCCAACCTACGGCCATCAGGCCTAATCGTCCTTCCGCCGCGGCACGCTGGGGACGGTGCCGCTCGATTTCGGCCGGTCCTTCTTGTCGCGGGGGCCGGGAAGAGCCTTGCGTGGCGAGACCTCGACCAGAGCCGCGCTCTCGTCCTCCTCCTCTCCCTCGTCGTCGTCGCCGTCATCCTCCTCGCTCTCGCCCTTGGCCTTCTTGGGTTTGGGCTCGGCTGGAATGTACTCGAAGGCGAGCTTGCGCTCGTCCCCTTCGCCCTCGACCAGCACGCGCACCACGCCGCCGTGCAGGAGTTTGCCGAACAGCAGCTCGTCGGCCAGCGGCTTCTTGATGTGCTCCTGGATCACGCGCGCGAGCGGCCGGGCGCCGAACTTCTCGTCGTAGCCGGTCTCGGCCAGCCACTTCGCCGCCTCTTCCGAAAGCTCGATGGTGACTCCGCGGTCGGCCAGCTGCGCCTCGAGCTGGAACACGAACTTCTCCACCACCTTCATGATGATCTCGGGCGGCAGTCCGGAGAAGGCGATGGTCGCGTCGAGCCGGTTGCGGAACTCGGGCGTGAACATGCGATTGATGGCGTCCGTGTCGTCGCCCTCACGCTTGCTGCGGCCGAAGCCCATCGGGGCCCTGGCAAGGTCGGACGCGCCCGCGTTCGTGGTCATGATCAGAATCACGTTGCGGAAGTCGACCGACTTGCCGTTGTGATCCGTGAGCTTGCCGTGGTCCATCACCTGCAGGAGGATGTTGAACAGGTCCGGATGCGCCTTCTCGATTTCGTCGAGCAGGAGCACGCAGTGCGGGTGCTGGTCGACACCGTCGGTGAGCAGGCCGCCCTGGTCGAAGCCGACGTAGCCCGGAGGCGCGCCGATCAGGCGGGAGACGGTGTGCTTCTCCATGTACTCCGACATGTCGAAGCGTAGCAGCTCCACGCCCATGAGGGCGGCGAGTTGCTTGGCGACCTCGGTCTTGCCGACGCCCGTCGGACCTGAGAACAGGTAGCAGCCGATGGGCTTCTCGGGCTCGCGCAGGCCCGCGCGCGAGAGCTTGATCGAGCTCGCCAAAGCATCGATCGCCCTGTCCTGGCCGAACACCAGGCGCTTCATATCCTTGTTGATGTTGGCCAGAACCTCGGCGTCCGATTTGGTGATGGTCTTGGGCGGAATGCGCGCCATGGTGGCGACGGTCGCCTCCACCTCCTTGATGCCGATCTTCTTCTTGCGCTTGGCCTCGGGTACGAGCATCTGCGAGGCGCCCGTCTCGTCGATCACATCGATCGCCTTGTCGGGCAGCTTGCGGTCGTGGATGTACTTGGCGGAAAGCTCCACCGCCGCCTTCACGGCCTCGTTGGTGTACTTGAGCTTGTGGTACTCCTCGAAGTAGGGCTTCAGGCCCCTGAGGATCTCGATGGAGTCCTCGACGGTGGGCTCCTTGATGTCGATCTTCTGGAAGCGGCGGACGAGCGCGCGATCCTTCTCGAAGTGCTGGCGGTACTCTTTGTAGGTGGTCGAGCCGATGCAGCGCACCGTGCCCGACTGCAGCGCGGGCTTGAGCAGGTTGGAGGCATCCATGGCCCCGCCGGAGGTGGCGCCGGCGCCGATCACGGTGTGGATCTCGTCGATGAAGAGGATCGCGCCCGGATAGTTCTCGATCTCCTTCATCACCGCCTTCAGGCGCTCCTCGAAGTCGCCGCGGTAGCGCGTACCGGCGAGCAGGGTGCCCATATCGAGGGCGAAGATCGTGGAGTCCCGCAACACCTCGGGAACCTCGCCCAGGATGATCTTGCGCGCCAATCCTTCGGCGATAGCGGTCTTGCCGACGCCCGGATCACCGACGAACAGCGGATTGTTCTTCTGCCTGCGGCACAGCACTTGGATGGTGCGCATCACCTCGGGCTCGCGCCCGATCAGCGGATCGATGCGGCCGTTCTTCGCCTTCTTGTTGAGGTTGACGCAATAGGTGTTGAGCGCATCCTGCGGCTGCTTCTTCTCGTCGCTCTTCTCGGTGCCCGTGTCCTCGTCCACCCCGCGCACGTGCCGAGGCTCGGACATGCCGGGCCGCTTGGCGATGCCGTGGCTGATGTACTGCACGGCATCGAAGCGCGTCATTTCCTGCTCCTGCAGGAAGAACGCGGCATGGCTCTCGCGCTCGGCGAAGATCGCCACCAGCACGTTGGCACCCGTCACCTCCTCGCGACCCGAGGACTGCACGTGCACCACGGCGCGATGGATCACCCGCTGAAAGCCGGTAGTGGGCTGCGCCTCGGTCGAGCCCTTGACGAACAGGGAGGAGAGCTCGTTGTCGAGATACTCGGTGACGCGCGCCTTGAGCTCATCGAGGTCGACCGAGCAGGCCTTCATTACGGCCGCAGCATCGCGATCGTCCAGCAGCGACAAGAGCAGGTGCTCCAGCGTTGCGTACTCATGATGACGCTCGTTGGCGTATTCGAGCGCGCGGTGCAGGGCGGTTTCGAGACTTTGGGAGAATGCTGGCACGGGCGTCTCTTACTCCTTTTCCATGGTGCATTGCAGAGGGTGCTGGTGCTGGCGCGCAAAGTCCATCACCTGTGCGACCTTGGTCTCGGCGATCTCGTAGGTAAAGACCCCGCAGATGCCGACTCCTTTCTGGTGTACATGCAGCATGATGCGGGTCGCCTCCTCGCGGCCCTTGTTGAAGAATCGCTCGAGCACGTGCACGACGAACTCCATGGGCGTG
The DNA here is from genome assembly GCA_005888525.1 of Alphaproteobacteria bacterium. Lineage (GTDB taxonomy): Bacteria > Pseudomonadota > Alphaproteobacteria > Rhizobiales > Hyphomicrobiaceae > AWTP1-13. The sequence continues at coordinate 187 of VBAB01000546.1, read as the reverse complement.
TAGTCGTCGTTCAAGAGCAGTACCTTATATAGGGAGGGCTTCTTGGTTTTGGGTCTCGTCTTGGTGATGAGACCCGTCTTGCCCTCCTCGTCGCCCCGAGAGCCGTTCTTCCCGGCCATCCGCTTCTTTCCCTGTGATCCCTGTGAGTTCCGCAAGTTTTGCGCCAGGGCTCTCCCGGCGACCCGCA
>VBAB01000023.1 GCA_005888525.1 Alphaproteobacteria bacterium | reverse complement strand
GGCTGCCACAGCGCCTGCGCGCTGGCGTTCCTCGGCGGACGTGATGCCGCTACGGGCAAACCTCTGCGCGTCATGATGTCGGGCGCACGCCTGGGCTTCCACCAGTTCGGCGCCAAATTTGATCCCGCCAAGACCTACGACAAGAAGGACATGAGCACGGTCGTCGAGGACACGCATCGCGTCATGGACAACATCATCGGCTACCTGCACGCCATCGGTGAGGACCTCGCATTCCTCCCGCTGATGCTGAGGGCTCCGCACGAGGCGATCACGCTGGTCAACGACGACGAGGCGCTCATGAAGGGCATC
>VBAB01000022.1 GCA_005888525.1 Alphaproteobacteria bacterium | reverse complement strand
TCTTGGAGATGTGTCATGCGCAGCTTCCCTCGTTCGCTCGCCAGGCCCGGTCGGCCGCCGGCTGCCAACTCCGCGCTGCCGCGCCGGCTCTTGGCCGGATTGCTCGGCGCGGCCGCGCTGCTGCTCACCACGAGCGCCAGCTCCGCCCTCGAGTTCCTCAAGCATTCGGCCGACACCGAGACGGTGAATGCCATCGAGGCGAAGGGCAAGATCGAGACCGGCGATGCCATGGCCCTGCAGGCCTACATCGCCAAGCTGCCGGAGAAGAAGATCACCGTCGTTTACCTCAACTCGCTGGGCGGCTCGCTCGAGGAAGGTATGGCGCTCGGCCGCTTCTTCCACCGCGCCAAGATCAGGACGGCGGTCATCGGCAAAGACGTCGTCTGCAGCAGCGCCTGCACCACGGCGTTCCTGGGCGGCCGCGACCCCGAGACGGCTGAACCCTGGCGCGCCAAGGGGTCCACGGCTCAGCTCGGGTTCCACTCCT
>VBAB01000021.1:1076-16061 GCA_005888525.1 Alphaproteobacteria bacterium | reverse complement strand
ACGGCGCAGGACTTGAGCATGGCGATTGCACGCACGCAGAGGATGACGCTGGCGATGGCGGACTACATGACCGAAGTGGGCGCCAGCCTCGAGTTCCTGCGCGCGCGCCTCAAGGCCACTGCGGCGAGCATGAACTACATGTCCAACGAGGAGGCACTCTCGCTCGGCGTGTACATCGTCAATGACAAGACCGGAGAGCTAATCACGCCGGAATCTCTCAAGAAGCCCGCCCGGAGCTAGGGACCCCCATAGTCCGGCGCGCACACGATCTGCCCCTGCGATAGCCGCTCCACCACCACGCTCACGCCGTTGACCGCGCGCAGGCGCTCCGGCGTCAGCACCTCGGCCGGCGGGCCCTGCGCGATGAGCCGGCCACCGTCGAGCAGCGCGACGCGATTGCCCACGCTGAAGGCGTGATCGGGGTCGTGCGCGGAGAGCAGGACGGCCAGGCCCTGCGCAACGCGCGGCGCATGTTTCGCTCTTCGCGGCTGTCACCCAGTCGGGGCGGCATTGGGGAAGAACTGCTGCTCGCCGTTGATCTGGAACGACCCGATCGCGCCCTGTCCCTCGCGCGACAGCACCCAATCGACGAACGCCTGGCCCTCGGCCTGCTTGACGTTGGGATGCTTGGCCGGGTTCACCAGGATCACGCCGTACTGATTGAAGAGCTTGTTGTCGCCCTCGACCACGATTCTGTAGTCGCCGCGGTTCTTGAAGCTCGACCAGGTGGCGCGGTCGGTAAGCACGTAGGCACCCATGCCGACGCCGGTATTGATGGTCGCCCCCATGCCGCTGCCGGCCTCGCGGTACCAGGTGCCGGAGGCCGCCTTGGCGTCGACGCCCGCGTCCTTCCAGAGCCGCAGCTCTGCCTTGTGCGTGCCGCTGTCGTCGCCGCGCGAGACGAAGGGGGCCTTGGCCTCGCCGATCTTCTTGAAGGCTGCAACCACGTCCTTGGAGCCGGCAATCCTCGCCGGGTCCTCGGCGGGGCCGATGACCACGAAATCGTTGTACATCACGTCGAAGCGCTTCACGCCCCAGCCCTCGGCGACGAACTTCTCCTCCGAGGGCTTGTCATGCACGAACAGCACGTCGCCGTCGCCGTTCTGCGCGTTCTTTACGGCCTGGCCGGTGCCGACCGCGACGACACGCACCTCGATGCCGGTCTTGGCCGTGAACATCGGCAACAGGTGATTGAAAAGCCCGGAATTCTCAGTGGACGTGGTCGACTGCACAACGATGTACCTACCGCCCTGGGCTTGGCCGCTGCCCGCATCCATCACCGCCAGCGCGGAAAACAGGACGAGTGCCGCCGCACCGGCCAAGGCAATGAATATCCGCCGTTGCATGGGGTTCTCCCAACCTGCACCTTGCATGTCGACCTACCAAGAAACAGCGCTCCAAGCGGATGCAGACTGCTTCATCGACGTAAACCAGTCAAACTCGTATCTCAGACATAATTTTGCATAGAATCCTCCTGCCGCCGGCCGCGCCAGCAGCGCAAGTGACAAGGCGGCCATGCGGATGGACAATCCCGCCCGCGACCACAGGACAGCACACCCAGGGAGGCAACGTTGGCCCGCCGCATCATCGACATCTCCGTCCCGCTGCAGAGCGACATCGCCTCCGACCCGCCCGGCCAGGAGCCGAAGATCACCTACATCGATCACAAGCAGAGCGCGCCGATGGTATGCGCCTTCTTTCCGGGGCTGACGCCGGCCGAGCTGCCGGACGGCGAAGGCTGGGCGGTCGAGCGCATCGACATCTCCACCCACAACGGCACGCACCTCGATGCGCCCTATCACTTCGCTTCCACCATGGACAAGGGCAAGCGCGCGCTCCGCATCGACGAGGTGCCGCTGGAGTGGTGCTTCCAGCCGGGCGTCAAGCTCGACTTCCGCCACTTCCCGAACGGCTATGTCGCCACCCCCGCCGACGTGGAGGCCGAATTGAAGCGCATCGGCCACAACCTCAGGCCGCTCGACATCGTCGTCGTCAACACCTCGGCGGGGGTGCGCTACGGCGAGCCGGACTACGTGCCGACGGGTTGCGGCATGGGCCGGGAGGCGACGCTTTATCTCACCTCGCGCGGGGTCAAGATCACCGGCACGGACGCATGGTCGTGGGACGCGCCCTTCGTCTACACCGCCAAGAAGTATGCCGAGACCAAGAACGCCGAGCTGATCTGGGAGGGGCACAAGTCAGGGCGCGAGATCGGCTACTGCCACATCGAGAAGCTGCACAACCTCGAGGCGCTGCCCGCGCACGGCTTCACGATCGCTTGCTTCCCGGTGAAGATTAAAGCCGCGTCCGCCGGCTGGACCCGCGCCGTGGCCATCGTCGACGACTGACGGCAGCGGGCACGGGGTCAGACCCCTCGCCTGCCGCTTTCGAGAGCCTGAGCCGTCGGGCGAGGGGTCTGACCCCGTCTACTCCGCCTTGATCCCGCCGGCGGCGATGATGGGCGCCCAGCGGTCATGCTCCTCCTTGAGGACGGCCTTGAACGCCTGCGGAGAATTGGCGACCGGCACCATGAGCTGGGTCTTGAGCTTCTCTATCACTGCCCCATCGGCCAGGACCGCGACGACCTCCCTGTGAATCTTGGAGAGAACCGCTTCGCTCGTCCCGGCCGGGGCGATGAGGCCCACCCACGCATCGGCCTCGACGCCGGTGATGCCGGCCTCGCGCAGCGTCGGCAGGGTTGGCAACAGCGCGGAGCGCCGCGGCGACGTCACCGCCAGCAGCCTCAATTTGCCCTCCGTCGCGAGCGGCGCAACCGACGCCGCCGGCAGCACAGCCATCTGCACGTCCCCGCGCAGCAGCGCAGTCACCGCCGCAGGCGAGCCGGGAAACGGCAGATGCACCACGCTCACGCCCGCCTTCATCGCCAGCGAGGCCATGGCCAGATGCGACAGCGAGCCCCGGCCGATCGACCCATAAGTGAACTTGTCGGGCTCACGCCTGATGGCGGCGAGCAGGCTCTCCACGCTGTCGGCGACAACAGCCGGATTGACGACCAGCACGCTGGGCTGGGCGGCGAGGATGGTGATGGGAGCGATGTCTTTCTCCGTCTCGTAGGGCATCTTGGCGAACAACAGCGCGTTGATGACCAGCGGCCCGACGATGCTGACGCCCAGCGTCTGCCCATCAGGCGCCGCCTTGGCCACCGCCGCGGTCCCTGTGTTGCCACTGGCACCCGCCCTGTTCTCCACCACGAACGGTGTGCCGAGCCGCTGCTGCAATCCCTCGGCGACGATCCTGGCCAGGCTGTCCGGCGTCGATCCCGCGATGAACGGCACGATTATGGTGACGGCTCGAGCCGGCCATTCCTGCGCGCACAGCGGGCTCCACAAAAGGGCGAGGGCAAGCACGCTGAGCAGAAAGCGCTTCATTGTTCCCTCCTCATCCCGATCTCTCGGGCAACTGCGCAGCTATTCATCGCAAAGCATCGGCCAGCGCTGCCGCACTGTCGCTCGACTGACGATCCCCACCTTAACAAGCCCCACTCCTGTCGCTAATCTCCCGGCACTCGGAGACCCAGCAAGCGGGCCACAACCGGATCGGGAGGTCAACGCCATGACGATGCACATGGAATGCGCAAGCTGCCACTCCCCATCGCGGCGGCAGGTGCTGCAAGGTGGTGGGGTTATGGCGGCGGCGGGAGTCGGTGGTTTGGGAGGGGTGTCCAGCGGCGCCCGGGCGCAGATGTCGAGCGCGTCGGCGGCAGCAGGCGTGCCGGCCATCGACATCCACGCCCACTATTACCCGCAGAGCTACTTCGACATGATGAACGCCGAAGGCGGACGCTTCAACGCCGAGTTCAAGACGGACGGGCAGACGTTCTCCTTCAAGACGCCGGCCGGATCGAACGGCGGGCTGCCGATGAAGTTCATCGACACCAAGCAGCGGCTGGCGGAGATGGACGCGGAGGGCGTTGCCGTGCACGCGCTCTCGCTCACCACGCCCATGGTCTACTGGGCGGATGGCGAGACCAGCCACAAGCTGGCTAGGGCCTGGAACGACGGCGCGATTGCCGCGCACAAGGCCAATCCCGACCGCTTCGTCGTGCTCGCCACACTGCCGATGCTCGATCGAGACCGGGCCATCGACGAGCTAAACCGCGTCAGCCAGCAGCCCGGCGTGCGCGGCGTCTACATGGGCACCAACATCAACGGCAACGATCTCGACGATCCGATGTTCGCGCCTATCCTGGCCCGCATCGAGGCACTCGATCTGCCGATCTTCCTGCATCCGCTGCAGACCATCGGCGGCAAGCGCGTGGCGAACTATCACCTGGGCAACCTGATCGGCAATCCGCTCGACACGGCGATCGCCGCTTCCCGCCTCATCTTCAGCGGCGTGCTCGACCGCCATCCCAAGCTGCAGGTCAACCTGCCGCATGCCGGTGGCGTGCTGCCGATCCTGATCGGCCGCATCGATCACGGCTGGAAAGTGCGCAAGGAGAACAGGCACCTCGCGCAGGCCCCCAGCACCTATCTGCGCCGCTTCACCTACGACACCATCGCCCATTCCAAGCCCATCATGGAGTTCGTCATCTCCATGGTCGGCGCCGACCGGGTGATGATCGGCAGCGACTACTGCTTCGACATGGGCTACGTGCAGCCGATCAAGTTCGTCGACCAGCTCAGCCTGGACCCCGAGCAGCGCAAGATGATCCTGGGCTCCACCGCGGCCAAAGTGCTCAAATTGGCCGCGACCTAGCGGCATGGCGCCAACGCTCGCCTCGGCTGTCATCCCGGTGCTTGTCACCGGGATCCATCTCACAACCGTGCTACCTGTCTGAGGCACGACACGGGGCGGCGCACATGAACGAACAGCTCGAGCCCGATGCAATCACGCGTCCAGCGGACAGGCCGCCGCTCGTCATCCGCCACGTCGAGGCGATTCCCGTTGCATTGCCGCTGAAGAAGCCCGTGAAGATGGCCGGCGTGGCCATCGCCCACGCCGAGAACGTGCTGGTGCGCATCGAGGCCGCCGACGGCACGGTCGGCTGGGGCGAGGCCGCCTCGGCGCCGACCATGACCGGCGACACGCAAGGCGGGTTGGTCGCGGCCGTGCGGCATTTGGCGCCGCTGCTCGTCGGTCAGGATGGATGGACCCGGTCGCAGCTCCTAGCCCGGCTGCACGGGGCGCTGATGGGCAACACCGGCGCGCACTCCGCGATCGAGATGGCGCTGCTCGATCTCGCCGGACGGGCGTCCGGTCTGCCGCTGTCCGCACTCGTCGGCGGCGCCGCGCGCGGTTGCGTTGCCCCCATGTGGCTGCTCGGCAATTCGACCGTCGAGAGGGATGTTGCCGAGGCGCAGGCAAAGACGGCCGAGGGCTTCCACTTCTTCAAGCTCAAGGTGGCCACCAAGCCGCTCGAGCAAGATATCGCCGCCACGCACGCCGTGCGCGACGCGCTGGGGCCAGCCGTGCCCCTCTGCGCCGACGCCAATTGCGGGTTCGCACTCGCGGCCGCGCAGCGCTATGTGGAGGCCACACGCGAGGCCGGGCTCCTCTTCCTCGAGCAGCCGCTCGGAGCCACCGATCTTGCAGGCCTCGAAACTCTCGCGCGCGCCTCATCCGTCGCCATCGGCGCCGACGAAGGCATCCATTCGCTGGCCGACATCGAGGCGCATGCGCGCTGCGGCGTGCGCGGCCTATCGCTCAAGCTGATCAAGCTCGGCGGCTTCGGAGCGGCAATCGAGGCGGCCGCCCCGTGCGAGCGCCTGGGGCTCGCGATCAACGTCGCCGCCAAGATCGCCGAGTCGAGCATCGCCTCGGCGGCGGCCGTGCATCTGGCCTGCGCCCTGCCGTCGACGGACTGGGGCGTGAGCCTCACGCACTTCTACCTGGCCGAAGACATCGTCAGGAGGCCGCTGCCGCTCCGCGACGGGCTGGTCTCGCCTCCATCGGGGCCCGGACTAGGGGTGGACGTGGACGAGGCGGCCGTGGCGCGCCTACGCGTGACTTGAGTTATCGCAGAACCGGGGAAGGATCGAGGGATGTCGAAGAACAAGTGGCGCGGCAGCGGCGCCATCCTCGCACTGGCCTTTGCCCTCGTGCTCGCCTGCGTTCCGGGGCCGGCCGGCGCCGCCGAGCAGCCCAAGCGCGGGGGCACGCTGGTCTTCGGCATCAACTCGGGCGACCCGCCGACCTACGACTGCCACCAGTCGACGCTGTTCCCGATCATCCACCTGCTCTCGCCGCACTATTCCAACCTGCTGCGTATCGACATCCCGAACTATCCCAAGCTGGTCGGCGACCTGGCGGAGAGCTGGAGCGTGGCGGACGACGCCAAGACCTACCAGTTCCGCCTCCGCGCCGGTGTCAAGTTCCACGACGGGCAGCCCTTCTCGGCCGAGGACGTCAAGGCCACCTACGACCGCCTGCGCAATCCGCCCCAGGGCGTTATCTCGGTGCGGCAGGGCCTCGTCGCCGACATCGACAGCATCGATACGCCCGATCCGCTCAGCGTGATCTTCCGCCTCAAGCGGCCCAATCGCGCGCTCATCTACGCCTTCGCCAATCCGTTCAACTGCGTCTACAGCGCCGCCAAGCTCAAGGAGAACCCGTCGTTCCCCGTACGCAACGTGATGGGCACCGGGCCGTTCAAATTCGTGGAGCACGTGGCGGGGGCGCATTGGAAGGGCGAGGGCAACAAGGACTACTTCAAACCGGACCTGCCCTATCTCGATGGTTTCCACGCCATCTTCACGCAAGGGGCGGCGCTGATCAACGCGCTGCAAGGCAGCCAGATCATGGCCGACTTCCGCAGCGTGACCCAAGTCGATCGCGACCGGCTCGTGGGCGCGCTGGGCAGCAAGATCACGGTACAGGAGAGCCCGTGGCTCAACGCGCTCCTCATCACATTCAACCCCAACAAGAAGCCATTCGACGACGCCCGCGTGCGGCGCGCACTCTCGCTTGCGGTGGACCGATGGAAGGCGGCCGAGGTGCTGCCGCGATCTACCATCATGCGCTACGTCGGGGGCTACGTGCGGCCCGGCTACGAGCTGGCCGCGCGGGAGGAGGACTTGGTCAAGATGCCGGGCTTCTCCCGCGACATCGAGGCCTCGCGCGCCGAGGCGCGCCGGCTGCTGAAGGAGGCGGGCGTCGAGAACCTCAAGATCCGGCTCACCAACCGCACCATCGCCAACCTGTTCACGGGCGGCGGCGTCTACGTCATCGACCAGTGGCGCCAGATCGGGGTGGAGACCGAGCACATCCAGGCCAACGACGTGCTCTACAACAACGCGCTCAATGAGGGCACCTTCGACGTGGCGCTGTCGTTCCAGGGCGATTCGGTCGACGAGCCGACCTACCAGCTCACCCGCTACCTGTCGGTGGATCTGTCCTCCAATCAGGGCAAGTACATCGACCGCGAGCTCGACCGGCTGTTCGAGCTGCAGAAAGACGCCACCGACCCCGCGGAGCGCTACAAGTTGCTGCGCCAGTTCGAGATGCGCATGCTGACCGAGGCCTACAACGTGCCGCTGCTGTGGTGGCAGCGCATCGTCGTCATGAGCGCCAAGGTGAAGGGCTGGGAGATGTCGCCCAGCCACCTCATCGGCCAGGACCTCGAGAAGGTGTGGCTCGCGCCCTGAGGCGCCAGATAGAGACGCCGGGCCGGTGGACCGGCGTCAGGTCTTCTTCTTCATCAGGTCCTTCTTGCACTTGGCGCGAAATACCTTCCTGGGCTTGCCCTTCAAGCCCTGTGCATCCGCCTGCTTGGAGCACTCGATCGACTCGGGGCTGTGGGTCTGGGTCGCGGCCTTCTTGGAGGCGGCCGGCGGTGTCGTCGTGGACGGAGCCGTCTGCGCGATTGCAGCGCTGGCACAGAATGAACCAACGAATGCGGCGATGAGGAGCTTGCGCATGGAGGTGCCTTGTTGTTGTAGCCCGGATTCCGTTTCCATTCCGAAGTAGCGTCCGTCCGCCTGAATGCCGCGTGAATGACACTCGCCAGTTGCACGCTGGGTGTGGCCGAGCTTACGTTCCGGCCCATGCGATTGCCCTTCCCGCTACTGCGCGGCACCCTCATCCAGCGCTACAAGCGCTTCCTGGCGGACGTGCGCCTGGACGACGGGCAGCTCGTCACCGCAACGTGCCCCAACACCGGCTCCATGATGGGCCTTGCCGTGCCCGGCGCCGTCGTCTGGCTCTCGCAAAGCGACAGCCCGACGCGCAAGTACCGCCACACCTGGGAGCTGGTGGAGGCGGATCTCGGCAAGGGCCCAACGCTGGTTGGCATCAACACCGGCCATCCCAACAAGCTCCTGGCGGAGGCGCTGGAGGCCCGGCGCGTCAAGGCGCTCGTCGGCTACCCGGGCTTTCGCCGCGAGGTGAAGTACGGCAAGAACAGCCGCATCGACCTCCTGCTCGAGTGCGCCGAGAAGGGCTTGTGCTACGTCGAGATCAAGAACGTGCATCTTTCCCGCCGGCACGGGCTCGCCGAGTTCCCCGATTCCATCACCGAGCGGGGCACCAAGCACCTGGCCGAGCTGGCGCAAATGGTGCGGGACGGCCACCGCGCCGTCATGGTGTACCTGATCCAGAGGGGTGACGCGAAGCGCCTTTCGCTCGCCCGCGACGTCGACCCCAACTACGGCGCCGCCTTCGATGCCGCGATCGCGGCAGGCGTGGAGGCCATCGCGCTACGCTGTCGCATGAGCCCGGAGGAGATCCTGATCGACCGCCCGGTGCCGATCGTGGGATGACCCCACCGCCAGCCGATCAATCCACATCACACACCGGTGAGGGTCGGTTCCCCGCAGCGCCGCCGATCCCATATGAAGCGCTAGCGGCTTGAGGCGGGCGAAGCGCCGCAGCGGAACGTTGGCCGACGCACCGCGCTTCGCAAGATGCCGAGCCGGTCTCAATGGAGTGGACGGCCATGCGAGCTTTGCGCGTTACAATGATGGCGCTGATCTGCGCCGCAGCTCTGGTTCCACCGGCCTTGGCGGCCGGGGAGATCAGCTATCAAGTCGAGATCCCGGACGGTGGTCTGCCGACACCGGGCCCGACCGATCCGAACGGTCCTTCGAGCTGAGCCAGTCACAGACACGCCGCGTGGCTTCGGGCTGCCGCGTGTCAGCCAGAGAGGCTCATGCGTCCGTGAGTTCGTCGCTCCAGGCGAAATCGGGACCGCACAGGGGAATGAACCGCAGTGTCGTCTTGCCGATGCGAATGAGGTCGTAGGGCTGCAGCTCGGTGGGGCTGAGTACTGGACGGCCGGCCAACCGCACCAGATTGGCCTTGCCGCCGTGCTGCAGGTAGAACTGCCGGGATTCCTCGTCGTAGGCGATGAAAGCGTGCTCCTCGCGCGAGATCATGTCATCGCCGAAACTCAGGCTGATGCGCTGGTTGGTTTCGCGACCGATCGAGTTCATGCCGACGTAGATCGGACGAAATCCGCCGCGACCCGGTCCCTTCACCACCACCAACCATCCCGCGACGGGGTCGGCGTCTGTGTCACCGCTGCGTATGTACTGCGTCTTCGGCGAGCCCACCCTTTCGCTCGGCGTGAGGCCCGACATCGGCACGCCCGCCCGCGCGGGCCCGGGCCCATGATCCCCGACGAGACGCGAGCGGCCGATGACGGCACCGGCGCCAATCGCAGTTTCAGGGAATGGTGCCGTCGCTGGTCGTGGCTCGGTGCGCACCGGCGATGCGCCGGTCGCCAGCTTGGCGGTCTCCACCCTCGGCCGGACGTGGGTCTTGAGCGTCGCCCCGGGCGAGCCGCCTTCGAGCAGCGCGATGGGCGTGTTGACCTTCACGCCTTCGGTGCCTTCCGGAACCAGGAGCTTCGCCACCTTGCCCTGATCGACCGCCTCGACCTCGACGGTCGCCTTGTCGGTTTCGATTTCGGCAATGGCGTCGCCGGGGTTGACCATCTGGCCTTCCGAGACCAGCCACTTGAGGAGCTTACCCTTCTCCATGGTGGGCGACAGCGCGGGCATCATGATTTGAATGGGCATTTCCGCGGATCTCTCGTCTGAGTGCAGGTTCGGTCGAGCGACGCCCCGACCCAATGATCTTTCTTACTGCGAGATGTGCGTCGGGTCATTATCTACGGACGACCCAACGTGTTTGATGAGGCCCTACAGTGCAGCGCAATCGCCGCGCGGGCAAGATGGCTATCCCCCGACATTTGCACTGCAGGGCGACGCGATACCGACTCCCACGCGGCTGCGGTGCCGGCAAGCCATTAGCCTAAGGGTAAACCCCAAAGTGGGCTGCAAGGACAGTGGCGTCCGCCGCACGGCTTCCCAGCGGATGGCGAAAGAGCTCCTGGCACGCACATGGCGGCCCCAGTTCAGCCCCCGAAAAAAATGTCCAGACCATGCCAACGACCAGGTTAACGCGAAATCCCCGCGCGGGCCGGCAGGACCGCCGTGCGAGGTGCCTTCGGACACGATGCGGCGAATCGGTAATTCTTCGGCCCCGTCACCTATCGACGGAGAGGGGTGTTTCCGGGGGAACAGCGTTGCGGCGCCCCGTGTACTACGTTCACTAGCTGGGAGGGAAGCGGTTGCGCCGCCAACCCTCCTCCTGCTACCTGCCGCTGGCCGGCGAGGCGGAACAACTGTTTCCGCCTATTGCGCTTTTTGGTAACGTGGGTGGTCCGCAGGCTTGACTTGGAGGAGCGACTTGGACAGCCGCTTGGGTCTGCCGGTCAATACTGTCCTCGACGGAAGCTACCGCATCGAGCGCGTGGTGGGCTCGGGCGGGTTTGGCATCACCTACGAGGCCGAGGACATCAATCTCGTCAAGCCCAAGTCCGACCGTCACAGACAGACGTTCGACTGGGGCCGCTCCAACTTCCTGCAGGAAGCCCGCACGCTCGCACGTTTCGAGCACCCGAGCATCGTGCGCGTCACCCGCGTATTCGAGGCGAACTCCACCGCCTACATGGTGATGCGCTTCGAGCAAGGGTACAGCTTCGAGGCTTGGCTGAACAGCCTCGGTCGCCTCCCGACGCAGGAAGAGCTCGACTCGATCGTCTCCCCGATGCTCGACGCGCTGCAGATATTGCACGGAGAGAACTTCCTGCATCGGGACATCGCTCCCGACAACGTCATCGTACGCGCTGACGGCACGCCGGTGCTGCTCGACTTCGGTGCGGCGCGGCGAGCCGTCGCCGAGATGAGCCGCACCATGACCGGCATCGTCAAGGCCGGCTACTCGCCGCACGAGCAGTACTCCTCCGACAGCCGCCTGCAGGGCCCCTGGTCGGACCTGTATGCGCTGGGGGGCATGCTCTACCGCGCCGTCACCGGACATCCCCCCGAGGAAGCCACGCTGCGCGTCGACGAGGATCACATGCCGCCGGCAGCGCAGGTGGCGCGCAGGAGCGGCTACCGGCCTGGTTTCCTCGCGGCCATCGACGCCTGCCTCAAGGTTCGGCACTCCGAGCGGCCTCGGTCCGTGGCGCAGTTGCGCCCCATGATGCTCGGACGCAAGTCGCAGCCCAGGCCGGGGCTCGATCGGCTCGTGGAGGCGTTCAAGACGCCGAGCAAGGCACCGCAGAAAGCCACTAGCAAACCGCCGAGCCGGCCTCCCCAATCCTTCCGCACCCGCCGGACCGGACCTTCGGCGGAGGCTTCCTCGCGGCGGTGGCCGGCCGTCGCCGCGGCCATCGTGGCCGTGCTGGGCGGCGCCTACGGCGGCTTTGAATACACGCGCTGGCAGCCCGCCGAGCAGATCGAGGCCGAGCGCCGCGTCGCCGAAGCAGCTGCGGCCAAGAAGAAGGCCGACGAGGCCGAGGCCCGGCGCCTGCAGGAGGAGCGGATCGCGGCCGACAAGAGAGCCAGCGAGGAACGCGCACGCCAGGAGGCCGAGGCGAGGCGCTTGGCCGATGCCGCCGCGGCCAAGAAGAAAGCCGACGACGAAGCCAAGGCCCGAGCCGAGGCCGAGGCCAGACGGCGGCAGGAAGAGCGGCTGGCCGCCGAAGAGCGTGCGCGCCAGGAGGCCGAGGCCAAGAGGCTCGCCGATGCGGCTGCGGCCGAGAAGAGAGCGGCCGAGGAGCGCGCTCGCCAGGAAGCCGAGGCCAAGAAGCTGGCCGATGCGGCTGCAGCCAAGAAGAAGATCGAGGAAGAGCATACCCGCCTGGAGGCGGAGGCAAAGAAGCTGGCCGATGCGGCCGCAGCCAAAAAGAAAGCCGATGACGAGCGCGCTCGTCAGGAAACCGAAGCCAAGAAGCTGGCCGATGCAGCCGCAGCCAAGAAGAAAGCTGACGAGGAGCGCGCTCGCCAAGAGGCCGAAGCCAAGAAGCTGGCCGATGCGGCCGCAGCCAAGAAGAAAGCTGATGACGAGCGCGCCCGCAAGGAGGCAGAGGCCAAGAAGCTGGCCGATGCGGCTGCAGCCAAAAAGAAAGAGGCCGAGGACCGCGCAGTGGCCAAGCGACTGGCGGACGCGGCTGCGGCCGAGAAGAAAGCGACCGAGGAGCGCGCGCGCCAGGCCGAGGCTGAAGCCAAGAAGCTCGCCGATGCGGCTGCGGCCGAGAAGAAGGCCGCCGAGGAGGCAGCGCGTCGCCAGGCCGAGGCGGACAAGCCCAAGCCGGACGAGCCCAAGGCAGACGAGCCAATGCGGGTTGCGGCAGCCACGCTCAACGCGGAGGAGCGCGCCACCTTCGTCAAGAGAGTCCAGGAGGTGCTCAAGCAGAGCAAGTGTTACAGCGGCGCCATCAATGGCCGCGTCGACGAAACCCAGGAGGGTCTGAACCGCTTTCTTGCCAACCGCAAGGGCAAGGACGCTCCGGCCCGCATCGAACTCGCCAAGGCTACTGCGAGCGACTTCGACACCTGGCTGCGTGAAGCCAGCGAAATTACGGGCGGTGTCTGCGTTGCCAAGGAGAAGCCGGCCCGGCAAGAGCGGGTGGAGCGTCCGACACCGCGGGGCAACACACCGCGATACTCATCGCCACCATCCGGCGGCGGAGGCGGCAGGGTCGGCCCGATCCAGGGAATCCAATGACCCGTCAGCACACATTTTCGCAGATACCCGCGAGGGAAACCCTCAGGGCAAGTGCCCGGCGAGTTCGCCAACCCGGGGGCCGGATCGCAACTCCCGTTGTGTCATGTCAACCGAATCTCGCAGAGAGGAGATATCGCATGTTCGCTCAACATAGTCGCTCGGCCCTGCTTGCCGGGCTGCTGACAGCCGTCATGTTTGCGCCCGCCTGGTCGGGAGACGGCGACGCGGCCAAGCCGGAGCCGACCGGGGCAGACCTACCCTTGGCGATGGCGACGTCCCCGCCTGTGCATCCGGGTCCCGTCGTAGACCGCGAGTCGCTTGCCACCGAAGCCAGCGCAAGTGCCACTGTGGTAGAGGGCGAGGGCCAGCCGACCCGTACCTACGGCAATCCTGCGGTTGGAAAGCGATATGCGGGCAAGCGCAGCAAGTTCGCGACGAGCACTAGCTTCGCCTACGCAAAGCCCGTCTATCGCCACAGCTTGATGCTCGGCATCGGCTACTAGAGTCAGCTGCCCGGCGCGACCTGCGCACCCGGCCGCTCGGCGTGGAGGATCGCGCACGAGTGACGGCGGGCGTGATTCACGGCCGTCTCCGGCCCGCCGGCCTGAAGCCAGCATCGTCACGCCGAAAGCACATCCTTCAAGTGCCCGGCCACTTCGCCGTCGGGCGTCTTCGTCAGGTCCTTGGCGACCTCGCCCGTTACCTTGGCGCGGACCTGCTCTGAGTTCGCCGCGCGCAAATCGCCCAGGGCAGACGGTGCAGTCACAATGACAAGCCGGTCGTAGGCCTTCGAACAAAACCTGCTGGCCAGCACATGCGGGCTCTCGCGCCGTCGGCGATCAGGACTTGGCAGTATCATTGCGCGATCGGCGCTCTACCGGCATAGTTCCACGGCCGACCCGCCCCACGCAGTTCTTCGCCCCGAGAGGCCTGCTGTCCATGCCCCTGAGCACTAAGCGCGTCTTCTACCTGAAATACCTCTCGCACAGCATATTCGCCGACCTGCTAGGCGCACGCCCGGACGCGTTTGCGCCAGGCCCGCCGGCGCTCCAGCGCGCCTGCGAATAGGCGTCGGGAGGAGGCTATGGGACGGCGTCGCGACCAAGGCCCCGAGCTGCACGCCCGGCCGAACGGCAGCGCCGAGTCCCAGGCCGCGCGCGGCACCTCGAGCGCCACTGAGATCAAGACCATCAACCTGGCGCTGCAGGGCGGCGGCGCGCACGGGGCCTTCGCCTGGGGCGTGCTCGACAAGCTCATGGAGGACGGCCGCATCGAGATCGAGGGCATTTCCGCGACCAGCGCCGGCGCCATGAACGCCACGGTGCTGGCGTATGGCTTTGCCGCAGGCGGACGCGATGGCGCCCGTGAGGCGCTGGCCGGCTTCTGGCGCCGCATCGCGCACGCGGCCTCCACCTCGCCGCTGCAGCCATCCCTGCTCGACCGCATGACGCAAAACCACGGTCTCGATTTCAGCCCGGCGTTTCAGACCTTCGATCTGCTGGTGCGGGTGTTCTCGCCCTATCAGTTCAATCCCATGAACTTCAACCCGCTGCGCCACATCCTCGAGCAGTCGGTGGACTTCCAGCGCCTGCGCGAGAGCGTCGCCATCAAGCTGTTTCTCAACGCGACCAACGTGCGCACCGGCAAGGTGCGCCTGTTCAGGAACGCCGAGGTCACACCAGACGCCGTCATGGCCTCGGCCTGCCTGCCCCTGCTGTTCCAAGCGGTGGAGATCGACGGGGAGGCCTATTGGGACGGCGGCTACATGGGCAATCCCGCCATCTTCCCACTCATCTACGAATGCGTCTCGGCCGACGTCGTCGTGGTCCACATCAATCCGATCGCTCGGCCCGAGGTGCCCAGAACGGCAGCCGAGATCCTCAACCGCATCGACGAGATCTCCTTCAATTCCTCGCTGATGCGCGAGATGCGCGCGGTCGCTTTCGTCACTCGTCTCATCGACGAGGGCAACGTCAAGGAAGGCAGCATGAAGCGCATGCTCATTCA
>VBAB01000021.1:0-1060 GCA_005888525.1 Alphaproteobacteria bacterium | reverse complement strand
TGGGCGTCAACAGCAAGATGAACGCCGACTGGGAATTCCTCACCCACCTGCGCGACGCGGGTCGCGCCAAGGCCTCGCAATGGCTGGCAGCCAACTTCCAGCACCTGGCCAAGCAGTCGAGCACGGACTTCGAGCTGTATCTTTGAGCCAGGGCTGCGCCTCCGCTCTGGCGGATGGCATGCGACCCGACCGCCGCCATGCCCGAAAGCTGAAGGACGGCGGTTTGTCGCGATGTGGCATTAGCTGACGGCCTCTCACGACCGCATCTTGCGTGCGGTTTCGACAACAAGGCCGCGCTTGGTGGCCGCGCCGCGGTCGGTCAGGGCCACCGGAGACGACCATCGCCGCGTCTGGGATGCGGCTCTTGATTTCGTCTCGGACTATGTGCCGATTTCAACACTCTTCACCAGACTTCCTTCGGTGGCGGTCGTTGCGCTACGATTGCCAAGATGGCCAACAGCCTGACAATTGCTCCCCCAGCGTTTTCCCGAGGCATCCCATGCCAGAGCTTCTGGTCGGTACCATTCTCTTCTTCCTTGGCTTCGTCATCATTGTGGCAGGCAAGCGGCTAGAACTTGGGTTAGGAGAGACGTCCAAGGTCGCATTGCTAGTAGCTCCGCTAATGTTTTATCTGCTGCTCACCGGCAAATTCACCGAATTTGAAGCGTTGGGTTTCAAGACAAAATTAAAGCAACTGACGCGCGAGACTACACTCACCGCGGCTCGTGCGCATGATCTAGCGATTTCCTATAAAGAAGCGGCCGATCCAGACTTCGGCTCAGAAGCTCTTTGGCAAGAATGTCGCCCTTTCTATGTGATCACGGACAAAGTCGCGAAAGATGCCGCTGGAAAAATAGACATGGATCGCGTGCTGCGGGTTGCGTCCGCCATCCGCAGCTCGATAGTCTGTGGGCAGTTCAAGATGCTCATTGTCGTTGACCGCAACAGAAAGCCCGTCGGTTACTTCGGCTGGAAGCAATTCATCGAACTTCTGAGGATACCCCTCGTGATCTATGATGTAATACCCACAGATCCGTCGCTGCTCTTCAACCAGGTGATG
>VBAB01000545.1 GCA_005888525.1 Alphaproteobacteria bacterium | reverse complement strand
GCCGGCGTGAAGGTGAGCTGCAAATCGGAGTTCGCCACGGTCGGCTCGGAGCGCCAGAAGCAATAGACGTGGGTGGGGCTCAATGCGAGGACGCCCTTGCGCGTGAACACCCACCGGGCGATCTCGCTCGCCAGTCGCAATCCGCGCACGCGCTCGTTGATGGTGTCGATGTTCTTGACGCGGGCGACGAAGCGCGGGGCGTAATGGTCGCGCAGGTTCTCGCCGACGCCGGCGAGCGCGTGCCGCACGGGGATGCCGAGCGCACCGAGGAGCGCGGCCGGTCCGATGCCGGAGAGCTGCAGAAGCTGCGGGGAATTGTAGGTCCCCGCGGCCAGGATGACCTCACGCCGCGCCTGAACCTCGCTTGGCCTGCCGCCGCGTCCGCCCTCGAGATAGCGCACGCCGACGGCTCGCTTACCGTCCAGCACGAGATTGGTGGTGTGGGCGTGCGTCAGGACGCGCAAGTTTGGACGCCGCATGGCCGGATGCAGGAATGCCCCCGCCGCGCTCACCCGCCGGCCGTTCAGGATCGTGCGCTGGGCATAGGCGACGCCCTCCTGGATCCTGCCGTTGTAGTCGGGATTGCGCGGGATGCCGAGGCTGACGGCGCCCTCGATGAAGGCGTCGCACAGCGGATGGCGCCAGTCGATGTCTGTCACGGTGAGGCTGCCGTCGCGGCCGCGGAAGGTCGGATCGCCGTCGCCGATGCGCCGCTCCATGCGGCGGAAATAGGGGAGCACGTCGGCGTAGCCCCAGCCGCGGTTGCCGAGCTGCGCCCAGGTGTCGAAGTCCATGGGCTGGCCGCGGTTGTAGATGTGGCCGTTGATGGAGCTCGAGCCGCCCAGCGTCTTGCCACGCGGGGCGAGGATGCGCCGCCCGCCCGTCCAGGGGCCCGGCTCCATGCTGTAGAGCCAGTTCACGCGCGGATCGCTGTAGGTCTTGATGAAGCCGGCGGGGATGTGGATGTAGGGGTGCCAGTCGCGGCCGCCCGCCTCGAGCACGCACACGGTCGTGGTCCCGTCCGCGGTGAGCCGGTTGGCCAGCACGCTGCCGGCCGATCCCGCGCCCACGATCACGTAGTCATACGTCTCCAAGCGTCTCCCCCGCTTTCCCCACTTCCACCGACCGCCATGCCGACGGTTCTTACTTGTCCAGCCACAGGTCGTCGAAGCGCCAGTTGTTGTAAATGCCGTTGCGGTGCATGACGAAGTTCTTGACGTGGGGCTGCCAGCACAGGGCGGCGACGTTCTGGGTGATGATCGGCCGCGCGACATCCCGGGCCAGCATCTTTTCCAGCTCCCAGACCAGGGCCCTGCGCTTGTCGGCATCGGTCTCGCGCGACTGCTGGTCGATCAGCTTCTCGACTGCTGGGTTGCAATATTTGGTGTAGTTGCGCTCCGAGCCGCAGGCGTAGTTCTCGTAGAAGTTGACGTCGGGGTCGTCGATAGCAGGTGCAGTGAGGTTGAGGCCTACCATGTAGTCGCCGCGGGCGACCTTGGCGAACCAGACGCTGGTGTCGATGACATCGAGCTCCGCCTCGACATGCACCTTCTTCAGCTGATCGATCAGGATCACGGCGGGATCGCGATAGAGCGGGATGTTGCGGGTCGCCACCTTCACTTTGAGCGGCTTGCTCTGGCTGTAGCCGAGACCCTCCATGATCTTGCGGGCCTCGGTGCGGTTCGCCTCGACGTCGGCGCCGTAGCCGGGCAGCGTCGCCACCATCTCCGGCGGCATGCCCCAGCTGCCTTCCGGCGCCGGCATCATGACGGCGCCGATCTTGGCCTTGCCCTCGGCGATGATGTCGTTGAAGGCCTTGCGGTCGAGCGACAATGCCAGCGCCGAGCGGATCTGCGGGTCGTTGAACGGCGCGACATCGCGGTTGACGATCAGATTGGTGGTGTTGTTGGTGGGCTGCAGCTCGCAGTTGGCCTTCGGCAGTTGCGATTGGATGTCCTTCATCAGCGCCACGGTCAGGTCGAGCGACATCGTCATGTCGAATTCGCCGGCGACGAAGGCCAGCACGCGGGTGGAGCGGTTGGCGATGACGCGCCAGTCGATGGCATCGATGTAGGGCTGCCCCTTCTTCCAGTAGTCGGGGTTGCGCACGAGCTTGACCGACTCGTTGCTCTTGAACTCGACGAACTTGAACGGGCCCGTGCCGATCGGCTTGGTGCGCATGTCCGCCGCCGACACATGGCAGGGATACATCGGGCTGTAGCCGTTGGCGAACATGGAACGTCACCTCGTGGTCGCCGTTGGGTGTCACCTCCTTCAGATTGTGCCACCAGATCTTGCGCGGGTTCTTGCGAAAGCTGTAAGGGCTCTTGTCCTGCAATTTGTCGAGCGTGCACACGACGTCCTTGGCCGTGAACGGTTTGCCGTCATGCCACCTCACGTCGTCACGCAGCTTGAAGGTGAGCTTGGTCTTGGTCGCGTCCCAGGACCAGCTGGTGGCGAGCTCCGGCTGGATCGTGTCCATGGTGTTGAGCTGCTTGTGCTGATCGTAGAGCACGAGGTTGTTGAAGATGGGCATGAACGGCACCACCGTCGAGACGGTCGCCTCCTCGTGAATCGAGGCGCTGGGTGGGCTGTCCCACAGATACATTCGCAGTGTGCCGCCCTGCTTCTGGGCCAGCGCCGGGCCGGCGGCGAACAGGACAAAGGCCGCCGAAGCCACGGCAACGGTCCACGAGCGGTGCGGCATGGTAGTTCCTCTCCGGTGTCGCGTCTTTGGCTTGGCGCCCTTGGCGCC
>VBAB01000544.1 GCA_005888525.1 Alphaproteobacteria bacterium | reverse complement strand
GGAAATTCTGCGCTTCTCCGACCACTACGCGCGGAATGCCGAACTGGAGAATGGTGCCGGTGCACATCATGCAGGGAGAGAGCGAGGTGTAGAGCGTCATCTTGCGATAGGACTTCTGGCGGCCAGCCTTGCGCAGGCAATCCATCTCGCCGTGGGCGATCGGATCGCCCTGCTGGACGCGCTGGTTGCGCCCCCGCGCGATGAGGCGCTCGCGCTCCGCCAGCACGCTGCCGATGGGGCAACCACCTTCGTTGAACCCGGCCAGAGCCTCCTCGTAGGCCATGCGCAGGAAATTGGCATCGGTGGGGCTGAGATTGGGCATGTCGGAAGGCCTCTCGAAAGCACAGCCAAGTCCAGTCCCCAGGACTTACCCAGTCTGCGAGGTTTATCACGAAACCGATGCTCGGCACTGCAGCATGTGCCATGCAACCCGAGCGCCGATGCCATTGTTTCCAGCTGCAACATTGCTATAATGCCGTCCAGTGAGCTTGTTCGGCGTCCTTGCCGGGGCTCGTAGGATCGTTTGGCACAATTGACGAGGTGGCCCGTCGTAGTGGCGGGCCGTCGACTTTTTGGGGACAGCGATGACCCGCCCCAACCGGACCGACCATATCAGGCTCACTTCCCACCCGGCGCCGGGGGCAAAGCCCCGGTTCCCGATCGTCTGGGGGGCGCCCACGGCGCGCGAGCGCGGGCCGGTGGTCGCCACGGTCTCGCGGCCGCTGGACCGCAACGTCATCGGCACGCACGGCGGCTCCTATGCTCTCTATCGCGCACTCGCCGTCTCCTCCGGCGCCCTCAACCCGATCCAGCGTCCCGATCTCACCAATACCGACCCCGCGGCCACCATCGGCCCCTTCGAGCAATGGATGGGCGCCGCCAAGATCGTCTCGATCGATCCGTGGGGGCACACGGTGATGGAGGCGTTCCGCGAGCAAATAGCCGAAGGCGTCGACATCCGACCAAGCATCGCCGTGACGCGTGCCCGCCTCGATCTGCCCGAGCTCGAGCAGGCGCTCGCTAGCGGGCGGCTCGCCATCGACGGCTCGGTGGTGCAGCCCAACGGCAGTCTGTCGGTCGTCAAGATCGCCATCGACCCGGTCTGGCATCTGCCCGGCATCGCCGCGCGCTTCAGCGTCACCGAGACGAGCCTGCGCCGCACGCTGTTCGAGCAGACGGCCGGCATGTTCCCCGAGCTCGTGACGCGGCCCGATTTGCACGTGTTCCTGCCGCCCATCGGCGGCATCACGGTCTACCTCTTCGGTGACGTCGCCAAGCTCAACGATCCCACCACGCCGATCACCTGCCGGGTGCACGATGAGTGCAACGGCTCGGACGTGTTCGGCTCCGACATCTGCACCTGCCGGCCGTATCTCGTGCACGGCATCGAGGAATGCGCGCGCGCCGCGCAAACCGGCGGTCTCGGCATCATCGTCTACAACCGCAAGGAAGGGCGCGCGCTGGGCGAGGTCACCAAGTTCCTGGTCTACAACGCGAGAAAGCGTCAGGAAGGCGGCGATGCCGCGACGGCCTACTTCGAGCGCACGGAATGCGTCGCCGGCGTGCAGGACGCACGCTTCCAGCAGCTCATGCCCGATGTGATCCACTGGCTCGGCATCGCGCGCATCGACCACTTCATCTCCATGAGCGACATGAAATACGATGCGCTCGTCGGACAGGGCGTGAAGATCGTCGAGCGGGTGCCGATCCCCGACGAGCTGGTGCCGGCGGACGCGCAAGTCGAGATGGTGGCCAAGAAGGCGGCCGGCTACTACAGCCCCGAAGCGGTCAAGCCGCAGGATGTGACAGACGCCGTCGGCCGCTCTCTCGACAAGTACTGATCCTGCCAGACCGGACGTGCGCTCGTGAAACCCGAGACAGCGGCAGCTTTTTCCCTTTTGAGCGCCAAGGCGGTGCGCGAGCGCGCGCATCGGCTGCTGGCGATCGGGCTCGATGGCGGACTACGTCATTTCGACGTCGATCTCAGCCGCCTCGATGCGACGGCGGACCTGGTCGTGGAGACCACGCGCAAGGCCTATCCCGCGCTCGACGTGCCGTTCCACGCGCGCTGGCGGCATTTCGTTGTGGGCGGTCGCG
>VBAB01000543.1 GCA_005888525.1 Alphaproteobacteria bacterium | reverse complement strand
GGGCCCGGCGTGTCCGCAACGAACGAGCGCGTCCGGCAGGTCATGGGCGAACAGTTGATGAAGAAGTGGCGTGCGAGCCAGCGGCGTGCTCCGAGGCGATCTGATTGATACAAGCGCGCTGCTCGCGCTGGTGCGGGAACGAGATCCCTGGCACGACGCGTGCTTTGACGCTCTTCGAGGCGTCACCTTGCCGCTCGTGACCACCACGGCAGTCCTGACAGAGCTCTTTCACTTGGTCCTCAAGCGCAAGCGGGATCAACAGGCCGCCTGGCGCATGTTGCGCAATGGTCGAGTACAGCTGCGATCCATGGAGCAGGCGGACCTCCCTGGCCTGGAAATCCTCATGGACCGCTACGCCGACCGGCCGATGGATTTCGCGGACGTGGTGCACGTGGCCGAACGGGAGGGCCTGAAGACCATCCTCACCATCGACCACGACGACTTCGAGACTTATCGCATTGGACGCAACGCCAAGTTCCGGATATTACCGGCCAGGACGAGGTGAACGCCCCTCCGGCGCCTGTATTCGACACGAGAAGCTAGCCCATGGTCGCTATGCACCAACGCAAGCCCTGGCTGTGGGGCCCGCTTTCGCTCCTGGGCCTGGGCCTCGCCGTCACCACCATCGTGCTCGACCAGGTGCACAAGTGGTGGATGCTCGGCGTCTTCGACATCCAGAACAAGGGCCGGGTGGCGGTATTGCCCTTCCTCGATCTTGAGTTCGTGAAGAATACCGGCGTCAGCTATGGCCTTTTCTTGCAGAATACGCGCCAGGGGCAATGGATCCTCGCGGGCTTCGCGGCCCTCGCCGTTTGCGCCATGGCCGTGTGGCTCGCCCGTGGCGTCACCAGCAAGCTGGTCGCAACCAGCCTGGGCCTGATCATGGGCGGGGCCGCCAGCAATGCCGTCGACCGCCTCAGCCTCGGGGGCGTGGCGGACTTCTTCTCGCTGCACGCATTCGGGTTCTACTGGTACGTGTTCAATATCGCCGATGTCGCCATCGTTGCCGGGGTCATCGGCCTCGTCTATGATTCGCTGCTTGCGAGTCGCAAAGATGCCTCAAAGGACATCTAACCATCGGCGATGATGGGCGATTCCTCGGGGCAAGGGACTGGGCGCACAGAGCAATCCATGGCGCAATCGCGGACGAGCCTTGGCCGGTGGACGGCCGGCGGGATGGTCGCGTCGGCCCTCTGGCTGTCCGGCTGCACCGAGGGCATCGACCTCAACGGCAAGGTGTTCGACATGATGGGCATCAGCCCGGCCGCGCAAGCGGTGAAGAACACCGAGCCGAAATTGGCCGAGCGCGCCCCCATCGTCTTGCCGCCCGACACGGCCAAGCTTCCGCCCCCGGGCTCCGGACAGACACCGGTGGCGCAGGTATGGCCGGACGACCCCGATCAGCGCAAGCGCACCGCGGTGCAGGAGCGCGAAAAGCTGCACTTGGCCTACTGCCGCGGCGACATTCAGTGGAAAGAAAAGGCGCTGGACAAGGATTCGGTCAATACGCCGCGCAGCCCCTACGGGCCGTGCCCCACGATTTTGGGCGGCGTGAGCATCCCCGGCGTAAACATCAACAAGGAAGAAAAAGAATAGGCCGGCGTTGCGGCGTGCTGCACGGGCCGCGGATCGCGCGACCGAGCCCCATGGCAACGGCCCACCCGGTCGCGGAGGGTGCGCAGCAGCTTTTGCCGTATCCCCGACATTAATCTGTTGTCATTTGACTTCCCTGCGCGGAAGACCAACAACAGCGGCCGGCGTGCTCATAAGCCGCCCGACTCGCAAAGGAGGCTCAAAGGCGAGGCAGCAGCCCGAGCCTCGTGGTCAGGACATGTAACCTATGCCGAAATTAGGCAATCGCCGCCTCCTTCTCCTCCTCGCACTCACCCTCGCAATGTTCACGCAAACCATCCAGACGCTGCAAGCGAGCCCTGTCGTCAACCGCGTGAGCGAGTTCAAGCTCGCCAACGGGCTGCAAGTCGTCGTCGTGCCCGACCACCGCGCGCCGGTCGTGACGCACTACGTGTGGTATCGCGTCGGCTCGGCCGACGAGCCGCCGGGCGTCTCGGGGATCGCGCATTTCCTCGAGCACCTGATGTTCAAGTCGACGGACAGGATCGAGTCCGGCTCGTTCTCCAAGACCATCGCCCGGCTCGGCGGCCAGGACAACGCCTTCACCAGCCACGACGTGACGGGCTACTACCAGCGCATCGCCAAGAACCGGCTGAAGACCGTGATGGAGATGGAAGCCGACCGCATGGTGAACCTGAAGCTCACCGAGAAGGAGGTCGCGACCGAGCGCGAGGTGATCATCGAGGAGCGCCGCTCGCGCACGGAGAACAGCCCGTCGAGCATCCTCTCCGAGCAGATGTCGGCCGCGCTCTATCAGAACCACCCCTATCGCATCCCCATCATCGGCTGGATGCATGAGATGGCCAAGCTCTCCCGCGAGGACGCGCTGGCCTTTTACAAGCGCTTCTACGCGCCCAACAACGCCATCGTCGTCGTCGCGGGCGACGTCACCGTCGAGGAGGTGAAGACGCTGGCCGAGGCCGCCTACGGCGCGCTCAAGCCGAACCCCGACATCAAGAAGCGCCAGCGGCCGCAGGAGCCGCCGCACCGCGCCGCACGCCGCCTGGAGCTCAAGGACCCGCGTGCGGGCAACGCCTCGGTGCGGCGCTTCTACCTGGCGCCGAGCATTCCCACGGCCGCCCCGGGCGAGGCGGAGGCGCTCTACCTGCTGATGAAGATCGCCGCAAACGGCAGCACCAGCCGTCTCTACCAGAATCTGGTGTCGGAGGAGAAGATCGCCTCCAGCGCGGGCGGATGGTATTCGGGCACGGGGCTCGACAGTGGCAGCATCGGCATCTTCGTGGTGGCGGCCCCGGACGTCGATCTCGACAAGGTGGAGGCCAGCGCCGACCGCGTCCTGCACGATCTGCGCGTGACCGGCGTCACGGCGGACGAGCTCGAGCGCGCCAAGAAGGCCTTCATCGCCGAGTTCGTCTATGAGTCCGACAGCCAGAGCGCGCTCGCCCGCCGCTATGCGGAAGGCATGCTGCTCGGCTTGACGGTCGAGCAGGTCAACGACTGGCCCTCGGCCATCGCCAGGGTGACGGCCGAGGACATCACCCGCGTCGCCGCCAAGTACCTCGACATCCGCCATTCGGTGACCGGCAGGCTGATCCCGACGCCGCCGGAGCCCGAGAGCGCCGCCGCCAAGCCGGCCCCCAACAAGCTCTGAGGAGGACGGCATGACGCTCGTGCGGCGAAATGCATCCAGCGCTTGCGGCAGGGCGGCGGTATTTGCCGCTCTCCTCGCCTTGACGGCGCTTCTATTCCCAGTCAGCAGGGCCGAGGCCATGAAAATCCAGGTTGTCAAAAGCCCCGGCGGCATAACGGCCTGGCTCGTCGAGGAGCACGCCGTCCCACTGATCGCCATGCGCTTCGCCTTCGAGGGCGGCAGCGTCCAGGCCCCGCTCGGCAAGGAGGGGGTGGCGCATTTCCTGGGCGGCATGCTGGACGAAGGTGCGGGCGAGCTGGGCGCCAAGGAGTTCCAGGAGCGCATGGAGGCGATCGCCATGCGCATGAGCTTCGACGACGCCCGCGACGCCTTCTACGGCAGCCTCGAGACGCTGTCGGAGAACCGCGACCAGGCGATGGCGCTGCTGGCGCTGGCGCTCGGCAAGCCGCGCTTCGATGCCGACGCC
>VBAB01000542.1 GCA_005888525.1 Alphaproteobacteria bacterium | reverse complement strand
GATGGTATGTCAGTCGGGCGTTGGTGGTGGCTGTTTCAACAACCGTTTTGATAGCTCTGCTCTCAGAGTTGATGCGATTAGGCGCAACGCTCTTACGATCACAGGACCAACAGCGTACGCTAAATGCCGAGCTCGACCATCGGGTCAAAAACGTGCTCGCGACAGTATGTGCGATCATCGCCCAAACGCCAAATTCTCATAGCACGCTGGCTGAGTACGTAGCCGGACTCGATCAGCGCATAAGGTCATTGGCAAGAACTCATGAGCTGCTGAGCGGCAGCCAGTGGGACGGTGTCTCTCTGGCAGATATTGTGTGCCGCGAACTCGCACCCTATGCCACAGACCATGCTGAGATCGGAGGGCCAGACGTTACATTGAGGGCGGAAGCGGCTCAGGCTATTGGCATGGTCCTGCATGAGTTGGCCACCAATGCAGCAAAATATGGTGCGTTCTCCAAACCAGGCGGCCGGCTGTTGCTCCAATGGCGGTGGCTACTGAATGGCTCGCGTGGTCGGCTGGCCATCGAATGGCAAGAGCTTGGCGGCCCTCCTGTCGTCAAACCAAACCGTTGCGGGTACGGCGCAAGCACAATTCGCGAACTCATTCCGTTTGAGCTGGGCGGTACGGTCGACCTCGCGTTTGCTTCCAGCGGACTGCAATGCCAATTGGAAATTCCCACTGACTGGGTTCGCGGAACCCTCGGGCACGCAACGCTTCACGAAACCTGAACTCGAGACGACCTTGCAAATTGGCCCAACGCGAAACATGTCCGCGCCTATAGCCCCGCCGCGCGCCGCAGGCGCTTGACCCGCTTGCGAATGGACCGCTCCAACCGCTGGATCGGATTGCGAGGCCTGGGGTTGTGCATGGGATCATCGATATGGCGCCCGTAGCCGATGTGCTGCACGGCCGGCACCTCCAGGTTGGCGATGCGGAAGCCCGCCTGCTTGAAAGCGTAGGACACGTCGGGCTCCTGTCCCAGCGGCGCATAGGGGCCAAGCCGGGCGTAGTCGGCAAGCCGGCGCAGGCCGGGATTGAAGGAGTGGCTGAAGTATTCCGGGTGCAGCCCCGGATCCATCCGGAAATAGGCAAGGTCGCCCATTCGTTCCATGGGGCTCTGCCGTACCAGCGGGTTCAGCTCCGCGCGGGGCCTAAGGCCCACCATGCTGACGTCGGGCAATGCCCGCAGCAGGGCCGCGGACTCACTTATGAAACCGCCACGGGTAAACAGCCAGTCGTCCTCGCAATGGAAGATGAGCGGCGTGCCGACCTGCGCGTAGGCGCGGTCGATCGCCTGCATCTGGCCGAGCCGGCCGCCATTGATCAGTGTCCGCGCGGGAACACCGAAGCTATCCACGACGCCGCGGACGTGCTCGTCGGCGGAATCCTCCACCACGATCAGCTCGTGCGGCGCCACATCCACGTGGCTGTAGAAGGAGCGCAGCGTCACCTCCAGCAGATCGAACCGACCGCAGCTGGTGACCACCAGGGTGTAGGGTTGCTGACTGGCGCTCGTGGTCTCACTCATGGTCGCGCAGCATATCGCCTCGCATCCCCCACGCAAGGCGCGATTCCGGAGCGCAACAATCGGGGCCCGCACGCCAAAATGATCTCCTGGCAGCGCGCGCGAGATTGGGTATCCTGCGGCGATGCTGACCCTCTCGCTTCTGCGCCACGCCAAGTCCAGCTGGGACGACGCTTCCCTCGAGGACTTCGACCGTCCCCTCTCCGAGCGCGGCGAGAATGCCGCCCCGCGCATGGGCGCCTACATGGCGGCACAAGGGCTTGCGCCCGAGCTCGTGCTGTGCTCTCCCGCCGTGCGCGCCCGCCAGACGCTCGACCTGGTGCTGCCGCACCTCGGCGCGGGCCCGACCGTGGTCTATGAGGACAGGTTCTACTTGGCCGCTCCGTCCGTGATGCTCGCGCGCGTGCGCAAGATCGAGGCGAAGGTGCGCCACGTCCTGATCGTCGGCCATGACCCCGGCATGCAGGGGCTGGCGCTCGAGCTGGCCGGGAGCGGAGACGCCGAAGCCCTGCGGTCGCTCGGGCGCAAGTTTCCCACCGGCGCGCTCGCCGTGATCCGCTTCAACGCTCGCGATTGGTCCAGGATCGGGCCGGCCAAGGGCCGCCTCGAGCTGTTCGCGACGCCGAAGACGCTGGCTTGAGCGCCCTTCACCCGCAGGGCGCCCGCCTTGACCTCGGCCATCGGCCTCCCCTAAACCTGGACCATGCTCGTCCTCATCGATAACTACGACAGCTTCACCTATAACCTCGTCCACTACCTGGGCGAGCTCGGCGCCACCTGCCAGGTCTTCCGCAACGACAAGATCAGCGTCGCCGAGGTCCTGAAACTGGCGCCCAAGGGCATCGTGCTCTCGCCGGGCCCGTGCACGCCCAACGAGGCCGGCATCTGCCTGGAGCTGATCGCCAAGGCGGGCCCGACGATCCCGCTGCTCGGGGTGTGACTCGGCCACCAGGCGATCGGTCAGGCCTACGGCGGCAAGGTGATCCGCGCACCTGTGCTCATGCACGGCAAGCTCTCGAAAATCTCCAACAAGGGCCAGGGCGTTTTCAAGGGCCTGCCCAAGAGGTTCGAGGTGACGCGCTATCACTCCCTCATCGTCGAGCGTCCGAGCCTGCCCGACAGCCTCGCCATCACGGCCGAGACTGCCCCTTCCGAGGGCGGCGTGATCATGGGCGTGCAGCACACGACGCATCCCGTGCACGGCGTGCAGTTCCATCCCGAGAGCATCGCCTCCGAGCACGGCCACGCGCTGCTCGCCAACTTCCTGGAGGTGGCCGGACTCAGCCCGCGCCGCCGCAACGTGCGCTCCCTCCGCCACGCCGCCTGAGAGCCGAACGATGGACGCCCAGCCCTCGCAGGAATTGCGCGCCCTGATCCAGAAGGTCTCTGGCGGCGCCACGCTCACCGAGGACGAGATCCGCACCGCGCTCGACCAGATGACGGCGGGCGCCGCCACGCCGGCGCAGATGGGCGCCTTTCTGATGGCGCTGCGGGTGCGCGGGGAGACGGTGGAGGAGATCACCGGCGCCGCGCAGATGCTGCGCTCGCGCATGAACCGCGTCGAGGTGCCTCCTGACGCAGTCGACATCGTCGGCACCGGCGGCGACAGTCATGGCACCTACAACGTCTCCACCTGCGCGGCGCTGGTGGCCGCCGGCGCCGGCGTCAAGATCGCCAAGCACGGCAACCGCCGCGTCTCCTCCAAGTCGGGCGCCTCCGACGTGCTCTCCGAGCTGGGCGTCAAGCTCGATGTGCCGTTCGACACCATCTCACGCTGCGTCGCGGAGGCGGGCCTAGGCTTCCTGTGGGCGCCGCAGCACCATCCGGCCATGAAGCACTGGGCGGCAATCCGCGGCGAGCTGGGCATCCGCACCATCTTCAACCTGCTGGGGCCCATATCCAATCCGGGTGGAGTGAAACGCCAGGTCGTGGGCGTGTTCTCCTGGCACTGGGTGGAGCCGATCGCCCACGTACTGAAGAACCTGGGCGCCCAGCACGTGTGGGTGGTGCACGGCCACGACGGCCTCGACGAGCTGACCACGACCGGGGCCACCGACGTCGCCGAGCTGAAGAACGGCAAAATAGAGGTGTTCGAGGTGACGCCCGCCGATGCCGGGCTCGCCCCCGCCAAGCTCTCCGACCTCAAGGGCGGAGATGAAAAGGAGAACGCCGCCGCCATCCGCGACGTGCTGGCCGGCAAGCGCACGCCCCTGCGCGACATCGCCGTGCTCAACGCCGCCGCCGCCCTCATCGTCGCCGACAAGGCCGCCAATCTGCTCGACGGCGCGGCACTCGCGGCCCACTCCATCGAGTCCGGCGCCGCGCGCGCGGCACTGACCAAGCTGGTCGCGATCACGAATGGACGGACTTAGCTTCTAGCGATTGTCTTTGGCACGCTCGCGCGCGAGCTCGTCGCGACAGGCCTTGTCGAGCGGGAGAAGATCATCGTTGACGACGTGCCAGATGATATCGGGGGCGACGCGCTCGTATTCGTGGCGCAGCACGTTGCCGATGCCGGCGACTTTGCGCCAGGGGATCATGGGGTGGCGGGCCTTGAGCCCGTCGCTGAGATGACGGCTCGCTTCGGAGATGATCTCGATGCAGCGTTCGACCATCCGGCGTTTGCGCGTGTCGGCCTCGAAGGCATCGAGGGTGACGCCAGCCATGTCCTGCGTGATGAGCTCGATGTTTTCGATGATGTCGAGGAGCCGGGGCTCTGCTGATGCGCCAACCATCAGAATACTTGCAGCGCAGAGGCTTCAA
>VBAB01000541.1 GCA_005888525.1 Alphaproteobacteria bacterium | reverse complement strand
CGACGATGCAGTTGGACAGCTTGTTGAACAGGATCGGCTCCTTGGGGATGGCGGCGCCCGTCTCCTTGGCGTGGTCCTCGTAGTTGAGGCCGACGGCGATGAAGTTGGTGACGGCGGCGACGGGCGCGCCGAGGCGCACGCCTTGCGGGGCCGCGGGCAGCGACTTGGGGTCGAGCTTGCGCAGCTTGTCGAGGCTGGCGGGCGAGAGCATGTCGCCGGTGATGTCCTTGACGTGTCCGGATAGATCGCGAACGGCGCCTTGCGCGTCGACGAGGCCTGGCTTTTCGGCGCCGGGCGCGCCAAACCGAACGAGTTTCATGGGGGTCCCTCCTGGGTGCGTGCGGGCGCCTCGCCGTGCACGGCAGGAGGCGTGCCTATCCGGTCGCCTTAGTGCCGCTGCAAGTCAAGGGGCCTGATGGCATCGAGCAAAGTATTGACCCGGGGTGCAGACGAAGCGGCCTTCGCTTACCCAGCCCTGCAACCCCGTGCTGAGCTTGTCGAAGCACGCTTGGAGCCCGCGGCCGCCCTTCGACAGGCTCAGGGCGAGGTCGTGATTGCGTTGGCCCTCAACCGTCATCACAGCGTTTCGGCTCGCGGATATCTCGCGGATACGAAGCGCTGTCCGCATCATGGAGGCGCCCGCCAAAGGCATCTTGCTGCAGCAGCCAAGGCGTCGCCAAATCTAGCACATTCACTTGTGCACAAGTTGGTGATAAGTGCGCCGCAATGCGTGATATTGCAGCGCAAACAGCAGCTTCCCGAGCCGAACCTGAGGCTCCGTCGGAACTCGGCCGCGTATCGGGAGGCACCTCAGAAGAGGTACACCACGATGTAGATGCCGGCACCGACGATGGGTGCCGCGGCGCACGCTAACGCCATGATAACAAACGACTTGTCAAACACCACACGACCCCGCAGATGCGCCACACCACCCGAGCTTCGCCCTCCCATCTCATGAACGGCTCGGAACAGACCCTTTCCCTCTAGGTCCGCTACCTAAAATTGTATCGTAAAAGAGCGCGCGTTGCACCTGGTTTTGCAGGCATTCTCGAGCCGCAACTAATTTTTTGTTGGAGCCCTGCCGCGCGGCCGCATGCTTGCTTGCCTGGTCCGGTGGTCCTGTGCGGGCAAAATCGCGTCGGCGCCGATCACCCGAACAGCCGCAGCTGCTTCTCGTCCTGGCCCTTGGTCTCGCGCGCCAGCTGCTCGATGCGGTCGAACGGCACCTGCTCGGCACTGATGAGCGAGCGCTGCGCCCGCATAGGCCGCACCAGCCCTTCCTGCACCAGATGGAACTCGCCCACCGTCTGTCCCGGCAGCACCACGGCGGGATCGAGCCCCGACTCGCTCTGGAAGGCGGCGCGCAGCTTGCGCAGCGCCGTGTCCTCGCGCACGCGGCCGATGAACCACGACGTGATCTGGTCGCGCGATTTGTAGTCGAGGTCGCCCGGCGATTGCGTCGCCAGCATGATGCCGAGGCCTGCCGAGCGGGCTCGCTTCAGGAGGCTCTGCAGCGGCTCGGCGGTGGCCGGCTTGGCGTTGGCGGGAATGTAGAGGTCGGCCTCGTCGAACATCACGACCGCCTGCAGCTCGTCGTTGGGGTTGCGCTGGCAGAAGCGCAGCGCCTCCGACAGGAACTGCGAGACCCAGAAGAGGATGTTCTCGTTGTCGCCGAGGAAGCCGGTGTAGATGATGGAGAGCCGGGTGCGCCCGTCGCGGCGGCCGTAGCGCCCGCTGCCGAGCAGCGCCTCCATGCGCAGCGGCTCGCCGCCGGCCTCGAATAGCGACGAGTTGCGGTGCCGCAGGCTGTCGAGCTGGGCCACCAGATCGCGGCGGATGCGGCCCGAAGGGTCCATGCGTTGCGTGAGGTCGCTGAGCTCGGGATCCTCCTCCTCGAGCAGATTGATGAGGTCCGCGAGTGTCACCTCCTTGCTGAAGCGTCCGCCCAGGATGCGCAGCGCCACCGACAGCGTGCCCGACTGCTTCTGGTGCGTGGCGGAGTTCTTGAGGTGCAGCATGTCGCCGAGCGCTGCCGCGGAGAGGTTGGCGAGCAGTTGCTGCTCCTGATCGGGCAGCTCGTTGATGCCGTTGGGCAGGAGCGTGATCGAGATCGGCCGGCCCGAGGCGCGGCCCGGCGTGTAGACGGCAACGTCGATGGAGTCAGCTAACCTCTCGCGCTCGCCGCGCCGTTCGCCCAACTCGCCGTCGAGCGCGCGCCACACGTCCGGATTGGCGTAGGAGCACAGATCGCCCTTGCGGTCGATCAGCACCGCAGGGGTACCCTTCAGCAGCAGCTGCTCGATGATGCACAGCGCCAGCGTCGTCTTGCCGGAGCCCGAGCCGCCGAGCACCGCGGCGTGGCGCTTCAAGACGCCCTTGTTGAGCGTGATGCTCTTGCTGGAGCGCAGGGCGCGGCCGGCCAGGATGCTGGCGGCGGCATCGCCCGCCTCGTCGAGCAGGACGGACAGCGGCAGCTCTTTCTCTTCCGGTTCGGGCGCGGGTGCCGGGGCACCTTTGGGTGCTTCGCCGGCTGCAGCCGCGTCCGGCTTGCCGGCGGGCGCGCCACCTCCGAACAGGTCGAGCCGCAGCATCTGCACCAGCGCCGGAATCTCCGACAGCAGCTTGGCGTGCTCGAACCAGTCGGCAAATCCGGGGTCCTGCCGATGCTGGGCGTGGAACTCGCGCACCATCATCATGCGCTCCCAGTCGGTGATGGGCACCAGGATCGAGCGGCCGCCGCCCTCGCGGAACTTGCGGAAGGCCTGCGCCGTCTGGTTCTTCTTGTTGGGAGGAAAGTCGCTCGCCCGCAGCATGAAGCAGTTCTTGCCCATCATCGCCGGCAGCAGCCGGTCGAGCTGGCGCTTGAAGCCGCCGCCCTGGGTCGGGCGGTTGCACAAGAAGACGCGGGCCTCGGCGGCAAAGCCCGTCTCGTGGCGCAACGCAAGATCGACGGTGGGCAGGTCCTCGGCGACGTCTGGGCGCTTCTGCGTAAGCTCGACGGCGCGGCCCCACTCCTCGCGCGCCAGCGCCAGCGCGCCGGTGAGCACGTCGAGCAGCCCTTGGTCGTCGGGGGGGATCTCCGCCTCCGACTGGGCCGTGAACCGCTCCCACAGCTCGCGGAAGTCGATTGTAGGAGCGTCCTCGGCCTCCTCCGCCGCATGCGAGCCGCCGAACCCCAGCGCGGCCGCCAGCGTCGAGATGAAGCCACCCTTCTCCTCCGGCTCGGCCGGCGCGTCGCCGCCCTCCTGCTCGCGCACGCGCGTTTGCGCCAGCTCCAGGATACGCCGCGTGGAGAGGCCGCTGAACTCCTCGAAGAATTGCGGCCCGAAATAGAGGCTGGGATCGATGAGACCGCCGTCGGCCCCATCCTGCACCAGGCGCCCGGCGATGATGAGCCGCGCCTCTTCGGCGGTGCGGGCCTCCTCCAGCCGCACAGGCCCCGCCTTCTCGATGCGATCGATATAGGACTGCGCCAGCGCATCCCGCACTGTGCCGTAGAAGTCGCCGAGGCAGGAGACCAGCACGATCGAGGTCGGCACGCGGTTGGCAATTTGGATGAGATCGCGCACGGCCTTCTGAAAACGCTCTTGCGGATCGTCGAAGAAGCGCAGGTCCTCGACCTGGTCGATGGCGAAGACGAGCGCCGAGCGGTCGACCGTCCACATCAGTCGCCCAAGCGACTCGATGATCTCGAAGGCGCGCCCCTCGCCGGCATT
>VBAB01000540.1:6000-6281 GCA_005888525.1 Alphaproteobacteria bacterium | reverse complement strand
AAGATGGCCGAGAAGTTCGCCGGCGCCTCTGACAGTGCCGAAGCCAAGAAGAAGGAGGCGGACCGCAAGGCGGAGGAGGCGAAGAAGCTCGAGGCCCTCGCCGCCGAAGCAGCCGCCAAGAGCGAGGCCGAGCGCAAGGCCGAGGAAGCCCGCAAGAAGGCGGAAGCCGCTCGCAAGGCCGCCGATGCCAAGCGGCGCGCGGCAGCCAAGGCAGCCGAGGATGCGCGCCGTGCTGCCGAGCGGCGCATCGCGGATGAGGCTGAGATGCTCGCACGCGCCCG
>VBAB01000540.1:0-5959 GCA_005888525.1 Alphaproteobacteria bacterium | reverse complement strand
TCGAGCAGGCGGAGAACGAGCGGGCCAAGGCCGAGGAGCTGCTGGCCCGCGAGGCCGCCGCGCCCAAGCCGGCACCAGCACCGGCATCTGCAGCTGCACCAGCACCCGAGCCGGCGCAGGCCGCCGCAGCCCCGGAGTCCACGAAGGCTTCGCCAGAGGACGAGCTGGCGTATCAGCGGCGCGAGGAAACCCGGCGCCTGGTCGAGAAGCTGAGCCGCGTGCGCCAGATCCGCGAGTCTCGCCTGGCCGGCCAGGCGCGCCGCGAGGCGGAGGAGCAGAAGGCGGCTGCAGCACCGCCGCAGACTGCGCCGGCGATGCCCCCGAACGCAGGGGCTCCGCCAGCCGCCAGCGCGTCCGCTGCCCCCGCACCGGCCGCCACGCCCGCGCGCCCACCGGAAGTCCTCCCCTCGCCGGCGACCAGACTTCCACCGTCAGCCAGCGCGCCGCCTCCAGCGCCCGCGCAACCGCCGACCGCGCCGCCGGCGGCCATCGCCACCGCACCTGCGAGCCCGCCCCCGCCCGCAGCACAAGCTCCGCCCACGCCGAAATCCGCCGACGACCCCGTCGAACGCAAGCTGCCCGAGCCAACGCCGCGGGTGGCAGTGGCACCCCCTCCAAGCGCGCCCCTTCCGCCGACCGGCACTCCGCTCAAGTCGGCCGCCGGCTTTGCCCCGACCCGCGTCACCGTCCTGCTCGTCATGGAGCCCGGCACCTACGGCATCCGCCGCGGCGGCGCGAAGATTGCCGATCCCGTCTTGTGCACGCGCGAGGGCTGCTACGTCAGCGCCGGCACCGACCATCCCGCCGTGTTCCTGCCGGGGCGCAGGGCGCTGGGCTTCCGCAACACCTGGGGCGCGCGCGCCGGCGCCTGCCGCAACACGCTCGGCTGCGTCTTCCGCGGCGTCGAGCTGGGAGTGCTGCCGGGCTTCCTGCAGCCTGTCGACCTGCATCTCTTCAAGCACGATTTGCGGCTCGGCCACGCCATCCTCGCCGACTCCGACTGCCGCGCCGACGCGGGACGGCTCGCCTGCCGGCACGGCATCTACGCCGACAACTACAGCATGTGGATCATCCCGGAGAGTCTCGCCGCCACGGCCGGATCGGCGGCCCTGCAGCGCGCGCTGACCGACCGCCTCAACGGCCCCCGCTCCGCCGAGCTCGCGCCTCGGCGGTAGGAGCGTGTGCGCACGAAACCGAACCGATCCGCAATGCGGCGATTCAGTACCCCATCGTGAGGTCGATTTCCTGCAGAAGCCGTCCGCCGGCCCTGAGGCTGCGGATATTGGCGACGATCTCGGTGACGAGCTGGGCAACCGTCGGTCGCCGCGCCACGTGCGGCATCACGGTCACCTTGGGATGCAGCCAAAGCGGGCTCTCCGACGGCAGCGGCTCGGGCCACAACGCGTCCAAAGCCGCGTAGGACAGCTGCCCGGAATCGAGCGCAGCGATCAGGTCCTTGTCCACCACGTGCTTGCCGCGTCCGACGTTCACCAGCATGGCGCCTCTCGGCATCATGGCGAACGTACGGGCGCAGAAGATGCCCTCTGTCTCCCGCGTCAGCGGCAGCAGGCACACGGCGATATCGGTCTGGCTGAGGAACGGCTCGAGCTGGTCGGGCCCGTGGAAGATCGGTACCTCCGCGCCCTGCCTGGGTGAACGCACCCACGCCGACACCTTGAAGCCGAGCGACTTCAATACCAGCGCCGGCGCCGTCGCCATCATGCCGAAACCGAGGAAGCCGACGCGCCGTTGCTCTGGCCGGGTGATCGGCACCCGGCGCCATTCCCTGTTGGCCTGGGCGGCTTGATAAGCCGGCATGTCGCGATGCAGCCGCAGCACGTGCATGACGACGTATTCCGTCATCATCGGATCGCCGCCTGCCGGCTCCACCTTGCCGAGAGGCGCCTTCGGCAGCTTTGGATGGGTGATGAACGACTCCACTCCGGCCGAGCGGCTGAACATGGCTTTCAGATTCGGGAAGGCGGGGAGCTTGTCGAAATCCGGATGCATGAACGCCAGATACTCGATCTCCCTCAGCTCGCCCGCCTCCGGCCAGAAGCGAATTGGCAAATCAGGAAGCTGCTGCTTGAACGTCTCGCGCCATCGAGGTTGCTCGGCCACAACCTTAGCGCAAAGAACGCGTGCCCACCGCAGCTGAATTGCCATGCCTGCCCACCGGCTCGCGCGGTCGCGGGTGATTCCATCTGAGACGATCCTGCCCTAGGATTGCCCTATCGAAACCGCACCCCGGGAGGGAGCCCCCATGCACGTCGGCGTTGCCATGTTCTGCACCGACTACGCTATTGCGCCGACCGAGCTGGCCAAGGCGCTGGAGGATCGCGGCTTCGAGTCGCTCTGGCTGCCCGAGCACAGCCACATCCCGCTGACGCGCGCGTCGCCCTTCCCGCAGGGCGGCGACCTGCCCAAGAAATACTACGACGTGATGGACCCCTTCGTGGTGCTGGGCGCGGCAGCCGCCGTCACCACGCGCCTGAAGATCGCGACCGGCATCTGCCTCGTCCCCCAGCGCGACCCGATCCAGACCGCCAAGTCGGTGGCGACAGTCGATCAGCTGTCCAAAGGCCGCTTCCTGTTCGGGGTGGGCGCCGGCTGGAACGCCGACGAGATGGCCGACCACGGCACCGACTTCAAGAGCCGCAACAAGGTCATGCGCGAGCGCATCGAGGCCATGCGGGCGATCTGGACCAAGACCAAGCCCGAGTACAGCGGCGAGTTCGTCAAGTTCGGGCCGATGATGACGTGGCCCAAGCCCGTGCAGAAGCCGCATCCGCCCGTCCTCGTGGGCGGCGGCCTGCCCTACGGCGCGCGCCGCGCGCTGGCCTACGGCGACGGCTGGATGCCGCACGCCAAGCGCCCCACCTACCGCCTGCTCGACAAGCTCCCCGAATACCGCGAGATGGAGAAGGCCGCCGGGCGCACGCTCCCCATCACCGCCTTCGGCGCCGAGCACGACCCCTCCGCCTGGGGGCCCTACCGCGACGCCGGCATCGACCGGATCGTGCTCAGCATAAACTCGGAAGCCGCCGACGCCGTCCTCCCCCAACTCGACAAATGGGCCGCCAAGCTCGCCACCGTGCGGTGACGCGAAGCGCGTAGCGCGTAGGTTGGGTCGAGTGGCGGCGTCGCAGAACGCCCATCGTCCGTTGGCTAGGCCGTACCATCCGGCCTTGGGCGACAGGGACGGCAGCTATTGTCGCAAGAGCTGACACCGTTCCCTGACGCAACCGCGCCGATAGCCGTGGACCCCAACAGGACCTCGGCCGGGATCGGACTGCTCATGCCACGCCAGCTGTCTGTTAACGGCATCAGGGTTTTACCCGATGCCTGCAAAACGCCAGCACGGTAAAGAGGGTTAGCAGATGCGGTCAGCGCACTGGGGGACCCGACATGCTGAAAAGGGTACAGGCGATCGGATTCCCCTCGTGGGTTGGGTCGATCGGGCTCACCATCGCGGTCGCCGTCACCTACTTCCTTGCGGCGAGGTTGAGCCTTGCGTTGCTCACCGAGCCTGACGGCGTGGCGGTATTCTGGCCCGCTGCAGGTATCGCCGCGGGATTATTGATCGCGCTTGGCCGCGGTGCCCAGTTGCCCGTAGCGCTCGGGGTGATGGCCGCAACTGTCGCCGCCAATCTGATGGGCGATAGGAACTTCGGTGCAGCTATCTTCTTCGCCCTGTGCAATGCCGGGGAAGCCACAATCATTGCGTGGCTGATCGAACATCATTTTGGTTCGGGGTTCAGCCTCGACAGCCCGCGTCGTGTGCTGGGCCTGTTTCTGGCAACCGCGGTCGGAACCGCGATTTCGGGGATCGGTGGGACGGCTGGCTTCATCCTGCTGCACGCCTCGGAAGCGCCAATCCTGATCACTTGGCTGAACTGGTTTGCTTCCGACGCTATCGGCGTCGTCACGGTTGCACCGATGGTCATCGGGCTTGCCCGCACCCTGCACGATCTGCCGGGGAAGTCGGAGCTGGTGCAAGGGATATCGGCGCTTGTCGTGCTCGCCTTGGTGAGCGCAATCAGCTTGGGCGCGCCGACGGACTACTGGTTCACGATCTTGCCCCTCAGCTTGCTCTTCCCGTTGCTGCTGTGGCCGGCCGCCCGTTGTCGGCCGGTGTTTGCTGCAGCGGCGGCGTTCATCCTCGCTCTTGCTATCGTGTGGACCATCACGTTCGGCATCGGCCGCTTCGGTGATCCGAGCATACGTCTTGCCGACCGCGTGCATGCCGCGGACGCGGGGTTGCTGGCCATATCGGTGTGCGCGCTCGTTCTCGCCGCGCTGTTCGCCGAAAGGCGGCGAAATGAGGCCGCGCTCAAAAACAGCAACCATCGGCTGCAACTGGCTCTCGATTGTGCCGAGCTCGGTATCTGGAGCCTTCAGCTGAAAACCGGCCGCTTCGAAAATGACGTGCGCGATCGACATATTCACGGACATGGCACGGAAGCGCCACCACAAACCCTCGCGCAGATGCGGTCTCAGGTCCATCCAGACGACCTTTCCAAGCTGGACGCCGCTTTTGCGGC
This sequence comes from Alphaproteobacteria bacterium, assembly GCA_005888525.1. Lineage (GTDB taxonomy): Bacteria > Pseudomonadota > Alphaproteobacteria > Rhizobiales > Hyphomicrobiaceae > AWTP1-13. The sequence goes on along the minus strand of VBAB01000540.1, from coordinate 1,415 downwards.
ATTGGGTCGTTCTGGCAGCAGCTGTAGGACCGAGTACCGTCTCGCACCTCGCACTGATCAGGAGCGCAGTGGTCGAGAACGCTGGGTTGCGATCGAAGGTGCAGTCGTGCGCCAAGCGGACAGCCGACCCGTGCAGCTGCTTGGAGTCACCCGCGACATCACCGAGCGCAAGCACGCCGAGCAGGCATTGGCAGAGCGCGACGCACAGCTCGCCATCGCCGGGAAAATCGCCCTGGTCGGAAGCTTCACTTTCGACATCGGCTCGGGGAAAATGCAAGTTTCGCAGGGCTATGCGGCCATCCACGACTTGCCCGAGGGAACCGTAGAGACCAGCCGCACCGATTGGCGAGCTCGAGTTCACCCGGATGATCTGCCTCGGCTGGACGCGAACCTCCAGCGAGATATCGATGGCCGGCGCAGCGAGCACCATTGCGACTACCGTATTATCCGTCCCGGTGGTGAGATCCGATGGATCGAGGCCCGCAGCTTCATATCGTACGATCGCGACGGTGCCGCACAACGTATAGCCGGCGCCAACATCGACGTCACAAAACGCAAGAAAGCCGAGTTCGCCCTAGCGGAGCGCACCCTGCAGCTCGCGCTGGCTGGAAAGGCGGGCCTCGTCGGCAGCTACTCGTATGATACCGACACCGAGTCGATGCAGGTTTCTGACGGGTACGCCGCCATTCACGGGTTGCCCGAGGGAACTACAGAGATCGCGCGCAGCAGATCGCAGGCCAATGTCCACCCAGAGGATCGTGTGCGATTGGACGCGCTCCGGAGACAAGCTTTCCAGGAGCGGAAAACCGAGCAGAGCATGGAGTATCGCATTGTTCGAGATGGCGACATCAGGTGGATCGAGTCGCGCAGGTTCATTTCATACGGCAACGATGGGCGCGCACAGCGTGTCATTGGCGTCAGCATTGATGTTACTGAGCGCAAACGGGCAGAAGAGCAGCAACAGCTGTTGATTGCCGAGCTTGACCATCGTGTTAAGAACGTTCTCGCGACGGTCAGCGCCGTCGCCGCCCATACAATGGACGCGAGCGGTTCGATGGCAGACTTCGTGGCCGCGCTCGATGGTCGCCTTAGATCGATGGCATCAACGCACGAACTATTGAGCCATCGCCAATGGCGCGGCATACCGCTGGCAGATCTGCTCCAGCGGGAGCTGGCGCCTTACGCCACGAGCGACAATATCGAGATTGGCGGGCCCGAAGTGATGTTGACCGCGGAAGCTGGTCAAGCGATGGCGATGGTGCTCCATGAGTTGGTCACCAACGCCGCAAAACACGGGGCGCTGTCGACGCGGGAAGGCCGGGTATCGGTTCGATGGTACCAGCCATTGAACGGGGGCGGACGTAATCGGTTGGTCATCGAATGGCAGGAATCCGGCGGACCCTCCGTCGAAACTC
>VBAB01000539.1:2486-5189 GCA_005888525.1 Alphaproteobacteria bacterium | reverse complement strand
CGTCAGACAAGCATGCACAAATCACGGTCACGGTTGAGCGGGCCGTCGCGAGAAGAGCACACTGAACGGATGTGTTTGTGGAGTGTGAGGGGCCATGCCGGGTCAGGTGTTGATCGGCTACCGCCGGGACGGTAACAAATACCAAGCTGACCTGACCGACAGGCTCAAGAGCATGCAAGACGTGGCGGCGCTGTTCGGTGTTCGAAAAGGCATATCCAAAGCCGCTCCAGATTTCAAACTGAGACACGACCGCCCACCACGCTTCCTTGTTCCTCAATTGGTCTGCGACTACAGTTCGCGGGTGCTTCAGCCCCCGGGTCGAAGCGTTGCTGATGGAAGGGGCTCAGGACAAGCGGCATGCTCGAGGCGTTGACATGACCATCAAGAGCATGACCGGCTTTGCCCGGTCCGACGGCGCAATAGGCCCGATCAGCTGGCATTGGGAGGTGCGCTCCGTCAACGGTCGCGGCCTCGATGTGCGCCTGCGGCTGCCGCCCGGCTACGAGGCGCTGGAGGCGCGCATCCGCGAGGCGGTCGCCAAGCGCATCGTGCGCGGCAACCTCAGCGTCAACCTCAACGTCAAGCGCAGCGAAGGCGAAACGCGCATCAGGCTCAACGAGGCGGCGCTGCGCCAGGTGCTGGCGGCCCTCGACAGGCTCAAGATCACCATGGAAATGGCGCCTCCCCGGCCCGAGGCGCTGCTCGGCATCAAAGGCGTGCTCGAGTTGGTCGAGCCGGAGGAGAGCGAAGCCGACATGCAGGCGCGCACGACGGCCATGCTGGCGGGGCTTGCCGAAGCACTTGACGGCATGGTCCGCGCGCGGGAGGCGGAGGGGAGCCACCTCAGATCCATCGTGCTGGACCAGGTCGCGGCCATCGAGCGGCTGGTCGGCGCGGTTGCGGCCTCGCCCGCGCGCTCCCCCGATGCCATCCGCCAGAGGTTGAAGGAGCAGGTGGGGCGGCTGATGGAAAGCGGTGTCGGCCTCGATGAAGGGCGTCTTTACCAGGAGGCGGCTATGCTGGCGACGCGGGCCGACGTGGAGGAGGAATTGAAGCGCCTGGGCGCCCACATTGCCGGCGCGCGTGAGCTGCTTTCATCGCGCGAGCCGGCCGGACGGCGACTGGATTTTCTCGCCCAGGAGTTCAATCGCGAGGCCAACACGCTGTGCTCCAAGGCGAGCGATGCGGAGACGACGCGGACGGGTCTCGAGCTCAAGGCGGTCATCGACCAGATGCGCGAGCAGGTGCAGAACATCGAATGAGTAGAACCTCGAGTGACACGGGCCCACAGGAGAGCAGCGAAGGGGTGATGCCGCGCATCTCGCGGCGCGGCCTGCTGCTGGTGCTGTCCTCGCCATCTGGCGCGGGCAAGACCACGCTGGCACGGCGGCTGCTGGCAGCCGACCCCGGCTTGCGCATGTCGGTGTCCGTGACGACGCGCAAGCCGCGGCGCGGAGAGGTGGACGGCCGGGACTACCACTTCATCGACACCGCCGAGTTCGAGCGGCTCAAGGGTGCCGGCGAGCTGCTCGAGTGGGCCGAGGTGCACGGCAATTGCTATGCGACGCCGAAGGCAGCCGTGCAGGCCGCGCTCGACGCGGGCGATGACATGCTCTTCGATATCGATTGGCAGGGGGCCCGCCAGCTCAAGGAGCGGATGGGCGAGGACGTGGTAGGCGTGTTCATCCTGCCGCCGGACGGCAAGTCCCTGGAGCAGCGTCTGCGGGCGCGCGGCCAGGACTCCGAGGAGGTAGTGGCGCGGCGCATCGCAGCGGCAGCTGCCGAGATCGACCACTGGGGCGAGTACGACTACGTCATCGTCAATGCCGACCTGGAGACGAGCTCCGCCGGGCTCGCCGCCATCCTCGCCGCCGAGCGCCTGAAGCGCGCGCGCCGAACGGGTCTCGATGCCTTCGTGCGCGGCGTGCTGGAAGGGCTGTGAGGTGGTGGTGACGAATCCCCTCTCCCCACTCTTCAGTGGAGAGAGGGTTAGGGTGAGGGGCAGGCAAATACCGCAGCGAAAGCGTCTGCCCCTCACCCCGACCCTCTCCGTGAAAAACGGGGAGGGGGAGTTTTACCGGCTGCCCATCCGCTCGAACACATAGGCGAGGCGGGCGAAGTCGCGAACGGCGAGCGCTTCGGCGCGCAGCGTCGCAGTGATGCCGGCGGCAGCGAGCAGGGCCTCCGGGTCAGTGGTCAGCGAGCGCAAGCTCTGGCGCAGCATCTTGCGGCGTTGGCCGAAGGCAGCAGCCGTCACGGCGCCCAGGGTCTGCACGCGGCATTCGGGGGAGGGCCGATCGATGGGCGTGAACTCGACGATGGCCGAGGCCACGGAGGGCGGCGGCGTGAAGGCCTCGGGCTTCACCGTGAAGAGCAGGCGGGGGCGCGTCCGCCACTGGGCGATCACGGCCAGCCGCCCGTAAGCCTTGGAGGATGGGGCCGCGACGATGCGCTCTGCCACCTCGCGTTGGAACATCAGCACCATGCGTGCGTACCACGGCGGCCAGGGCTCGCTCTCGAGCCAGCCGATGAGCAGGATGGTTGCGACGTTGTAGGGCAGGTTGGCGACGATGATCGGCCTGCTCCGACCGCCGGCGGCAAGCTCAGCCCAATCGGCGGCAAGCGCGTCGCCGTAGCGCACCGCCAGGTGGCCCGGATAACGCTCCCCGATGGCCTCGAGCGCCGGGCGGCAGCGTTCGTCGC
>VBAB01000539.1:0-2471 GCA_005888525.1 Alphaproteobacteria bacterium | reverse complement strand
GCCCTCGAGCGGGCCAGCGGCTCGCGCGACGCGACGCGTCAGGTTGAGATCGAGGATGAAGTTCTGGCCCAGGCTCTTGCGCGCCGACAGCCCGAGGCCGCGAATGACATCTCCGAGCGGCGGCAACCCGTCCGGGCTCGCTGCCGCCCGCTCTCGGCTCATGGGCGCAAGGAGCCACGGGAGGCGGCGCGGCGCGTGCCGAGCGCGTCGGCCAAGCGCAGCGCGGCGATGAAGCTGCCCGGGCGGGCCCTGCCGGTGCCGGCCAAAGCGAAAGCCGTGCCGTGGTCGGGGGAGGTGCGCACGAACGGCAGCCCGAGGGTGACGTTGACCCCGCGGTCGAAGGCGAGCGTCTTGATCGGGATCAGCGCCTGATCGTGATACATGGCGACGGCCGCGTCGTAGGTTTGCCGCGCCTCGGCGTGGAACAGCGTATCGGCCGAGTGCGGGCCGCTGACCGCGATGCCTTCCGCGACCAGCGCGTCGATGGCTGGCCGGATGACCGTCGCCTCCTCGGCGCCGATGAGCCCCCCTTCGCCGGCATGTGGATTGAGCCCGGCAACGGCGATGCGCGGGGCGGCAATGCCGAAATCCTGCGCCAGCGCCGCCGCGGTGATCCTGACGGTCGTCGTCAGCAGAGAGTGCGTGAGCGCCCGCGGCACGGCCGAGAGCGGGATGTGCACGGTGGTCGGCACGACCTTGAGCTCCTCGGCTACCAGCATCATCACGGGCTGGGGTCTGCTGGGTGCGCCGTGACGCATCGCAAGCTCGGCCAGAAATTCCGTGTGCCCAGGGTAGGGGAGATGCGCAAGGTCGAGCGTCTTCTTGGTGATGGGGTTCGTAACCAGCGCGAGCGCCGAGCCGGCGGCAACGGCTGCGGTTGCAGCTTCGATCGCCGCCACGATGGCCGCGTCGCTGCCTGCGGCGCCGACGGGCACCGGCCAGACGGGCAGGGCGCTCGGAAATACCCCCGCAGCATCGGCAAGGCTGGCAATCGTGCCGATGGGCACTGCGAGACCGAGAGCCCGCGCCCGCCCCGCCAGCACATCCGGGTCGCCGTAGAGGACGAAGGGCGCAAGGCCGTGCCGCTGCCGTTCACACCAGCTCGCCAGCGCAATATCGGGACCGATGCCGGCCGGATCGCCCATCGACACCGCAATCGCAATGGGCCGCTCAGACTTACCGGAAGGGTTGCGCTCGCTGTGGGATGGGCTCATGACGCGCTCAACGAAATTCGATGTGCGCATCCTGTCTGAGGTCGCGAAGGTAGCGCTTGGCCAGGGCCTCGAATTCCTTCGCCGCCAGCTCTTCCATGGCTTTTTCGCGCGTTTTCTCGTCGGTCTTGATGGGGCGCCGGCCGCACACGGCGTAGACCTCGACGCCCGACGCCGCCGTTGCCGGCGGCAGCATGTCGCCGTCCTTGGCGCTGAGCAGCATCGAGCGCGTGGGCTCGGGAACGGTGCTGGGCTTGATGTACTTCAAGTCTTCGTACTTGACCTCGCTGGCCTCCTTGGCCAGGCCGGGCATGCTATTGCAGCCGCCGAACTTGCGCCGCAGGGCATCGGCTTCGGCATAACGCCTGGCCATGGCCGTTTGATCCATCGGCGCGGGCGTCAACAGCGTGATCCTTTGCACCTGCAGCTCGATGGTGTCTTCTCCGGCCTCGTTTGCCGAACTCGAGAGCATCCGCTCGACGTCGCGATCATTGATCGAGATCAGCATCTGGCCGCGCTTCCGCACCACCTCGCGCCATGCAAATTGCGCCTTCATGCGATCGCGCATGGTGGCAATCTCGACACCGGACCCTTTGACCTGCTGCGTGAACTGCTCTTCCGTCATCTTGTTGCGTTCGGCGATGCCTTTCATGACGCGTTTGACCTCGTCGTCGCTGATGTCGATGCCGACGCGCTTGGCCTCCTGCAGCTTCAGCCGCTCCTCGATCAGCTCCTCCTGCGCCTCCTTTCTGAACTTCGGCAGCATTGCGGCACGGCTCTCGCGTTGCAGCTGGTCGATCATGTTCTTCTGCAGCTTGACCACGAACTCCTTCTGCACCGCCTGCGCCTCTTCCTGGGACTTGACGTTCCGCTGCCGAATGAGCGCCTGCAACTCGTCGTTGAGCTTGGGGTTCTTGATGATCTCTTTCCAGCGCGCTTCGGCTTTGGTTTTCAGGTCAGGCCCGCCGCCGCTCGACTGCATGGCGAGGAAGGCGGTCCGCTGCTGAATCTCGTAGGCGGTGATCGGCTCGTCGTTGACGAGGATGGCGATGGTCTGCTCGGCCGTCGCCGGCTGGACCTGCTTGTCGGCCTTGGCCGGCGCCCGCTGCGCGGCGGCCTGGCGGGGCGGCGCCTGCGCGGTGAGCGGACCGGACGCGACCGTCACCACGACCGCACACGCAGTCAGGACGACTGCAGAGGTGAGCGCGAGGCGGCAGACGGCAGACTGATCCATGATGCCTGAGCGGATCCAAAGGAGCC